>JAHEDC010000133.1 GCA_024641425.1 Verrucomicrobiales bacterium
TTTCCCTGTTCCCGGGCCGCCTGTTCCCAGCCCTCGCGCAGTTTGACGATGTCGGCCTGCTGTTCGGGATGAAGCTCCTGCATCAGTTCCGCCGCTTCCTTCAGGGCGACCTCGGCTTCCGCCCACTGCTTGTTCTCCAGCCGAAGGTTACCGATTTCCATTTGCAAGGCGCCCACCCACTCGTCCTTCGCCATGACGGTCTCAAGACCGACCTGCTGTCCATCGTCGGTGTTTCCCTTCATGAGCGACACGGGGCCGCTTTTCGTGCGGGCGACTTCCTGCCGCGAACGTTCCAGCAGAGGTTCCAGAACGGCGAGCGCTTCCTCCTTGCGATCCAGTTTCTTGAGAGAGGCCGCGAGGGTCATGGAGAAACCGAATTCATCCGCCATGAGACGCCCGTCCCTCAGTTTTTCCGAAATGATCGGCAAGCCTTCCCGAAGAAAGCCGACGGCTTCCTCGTGCTCGCCCGCCATCGACGCCACTTGCCCGGCGGTCGCCGCCGCCATTCCAATCGCCGGGTGATCCGGCTCCAGGTTCGACGCCTTCAGTTCCTCCAGGTACTTTCGAACTTCTTTCAGGGCCTCTTCGACGCGTCCCCCCGTGGCAAGCTCGACAATCTCGTCGAGGCGTGCTCCGGTCTTGGCCCCGGCAGGGAACGGGGAGCAGAAGACCGCCAAGGCGGCGAGGTTTAGGACGATAAGTTTCCGGAGCTTCATTGGGGTGGTTCTGGTTTGGGATTCGCAGGATTCGGACGCGGGACAGGATTCTGGGGGAGGGATTCGATGTGCGTTGCCAGCCCACTATGCCCGGAGCTTCGCGCCAACTGCGCCGGGGTCAGCGTTTCCACATCGGCGGCGTTCATTCTGGCACCCCGCTGGTTGAGGAGATCCACGACTTCGCGATGGTTGCCCGCGGCCGCGACGTGAGCGGGGGTTCGATACTGGAAGTCGCGGACATTCGGATCCGCTCCCGCGTCGAGTAGGATCTCGACCATCCTGAGCTGGCCATTGTAGGCTGCCTGGTGCAGCGGGAAGGCACCGTAAACATCTCGCCGGTCAAAGGGTGTCCTGTGTTCCAGAAACAAGGCGACGACCTCCAGATTATCCCCATCGATCGCCGAGGAGAGGAGCGGAATCTGCCAGGTCGGGCTGTCCGTGACGGCACCGTGCTTGAGAAGGATGCGCGCGCATTCCAGTTGTCCGCCCGTTCCGGCCAACTGGAGCGGGGTGTTCAGTGCGGTGGTGAGTCCATTCGGGTCGGCTCCCTTTTCGAGGAAAAGTTCCACCGCTTCGGGAAGCCCCGATTTGGCCGCGACATGGAGCGGCGTCAACCACCTGGCATTCTTGGCCAGGGGATCCGCGCCGGCCTCGACGAGGAGCTTGATCGACCGCTCGCGTTCGTCCCGATCTGCGGGAGGAACGCGATTGGTGACGACTTCTCCCAACGCGGCCTTCGCTTTCCTCCCCTGTTCCTCCAGCGCGAGCGTCCGTTCGCTCAGGAGAACGCAGGCCAGATGAAGCGGGGTGCTCCCGGCTTCTTCTCCTACCGTAATGACCGCATTCACATCGGCTCCCGCTTCGAGCAGGAGGGCGATGATTTCCTCGTCTCCCTCCTGGGCAAGTGCCTGTAGGGGCGTCATTCCGTTCTTGTCCTTCCTGTCCAGGGTGAGGCCCTTGGTCAGAAGAAAGCGGAGCACCTCGGCGTGGCGATGAACGGTGTGCAGCACACCTTGTCCGAACTTGTTGACCGCCGCGAAATCCGCTCCATGGCGATCCAATTCCTTCACCATCGCGAGGTTGCCCTCTTCCACCGCGCAGAGCAGCGGTGTGAACTCGAGGGTGTCCTTCGCCTCGACGTCGGCCCCCAGATCCAGCAGGGTTTCCACTGCCTCCACATTCCCCTTCATGGCGGCGGCGATGAGGGGGGTGCGGTGGTCTGAATCGCGGGCTTCCAGATCGAGCCCCAAGCCCGCCAGCAATCGGATCGTCTCCCGGGTGGCGGGAGGAGGCATCTGGGCCCCCATGCGTTCCAATAGGTTGCGGGCCCGTGGCAGATTCCCCTCCCCGCTGAGTCCCGTTGCAAGGGCTTGCATGGCACCGTGTAATTCGTCCGGGGTCTTCACCGCAAGGTGAAGCAGTCGGTCACGTCCCATTTTCGGGCTCCATCCTCTCGCTATCAGTTCCTTCAGTGCCCAAGGTCTTCCCCTTACTGCGGCCTCGAGCCCGGCCGCATTCATGGTCGTTTCATTGAGTTTATCCCCACCCGCCGCTTCCAGGAGAAGGCTGAAGTTTTCCTCTTGGTCAAAGTTAACGGGGGCACGAATGGCTGATCGGAGAATCTCAGGGCTTAGCCGATCCGACGTTTTTGAGAGGAGATCCGAAAGCAATGAGCTTTCGCGGCCCGCCAGCCAAGAGAGCCACAAATACACGATCTCAGATGGGACGGCCTTGATTTGATCGGCATCCAACTGGCCAATGATCCAGCGAATGGTCTCGTCCGAGCCACTGAGACTGGCCTGAGTCAAAGCGTCGATTTCACTTGTATCGGTAGCGGTTAGCGCTTTCGGGCCACCGGCAGCGAGGAGCTTCTCCAGGACTTCAATCGGAGCCCGCTTCACCGCAAGTAGCAGAGGCTCCTGTCTGACAATCG
Organism: Verrucomicrobiales bacterium; assembly: GCA_024641425.1. Lineage (GTDB taxonomy): Bacteria > Verrucomicrobiota > Verrucomicrobiia > Verrucomicrobiales > DEV007 > JAHEDC01. The sequence continues at coordinate 2,650 of JAHEDC010000133.1, forward strand.
TGCGGGGTCGAGGTTCCACACCTTGTTCCAGCAACCAGTCAACCATGCTGACCGAGCCCAGTTCAGCAGCGGCATGCAAAGGACGCCGCCCGCGACGGTCGCTTGTCTCCAGATTGGCACCAAGCTCGTGAAGCAGTTGCGTCATTTCCAGATTACCAGTTTCCGCAGCCAGCACGACGGGCGGCGAGCCGGCTCGATTAAGTTCATTCACATCGACACCGGAATTGACGGCTGCTTTGACTCCTTCAAAATCCCCTTCGAGAACCAGGCGGAAAAAATCATCAGCTTTTGTTTCTATCGGCTCAGAGCCCCGCACCACACGAAAGCCCACATCCCAAGCTTCGGTGTTGTTCGTCTCCACATCGGCGCGCCGGTAGGAGGCGAGAAGGCTTTTCCAACCATCATCAGCTTCTCTCGCCCACCACCCGCCGCCGCGCAAGACCGTATGACCATCGTCTGCGGAGAACGGCGTGTCCGTCCACTCCCAGACATTGCCTCCCAGATCATAAATCCCATCAGTGCTTGCCTTGAATTTTCCCACCGGCGCCGTGGCCGCGAATCCATCCTCGTAGCCGGGCACCGCCGCCGAGCCAAAGCGATCCCTGCCTGCTTGATCGGGATAGTTGCCGGCTCCCTCCGGAACCGGTGCCCCTTCGCCCCACCCGAAAATCGTAGTCTGTCCGAGATCCCGTTCCTGCGGAGTCGCCCCGTCCTCGTCGGGGAGGTGCGCCATCGCGCTCCACTCCCGGTCGGTCGGCAAGCGGTAGACCTCGCCTTCCTTCAGGCGCCCGGCTTTCCGCTCGCGTGCCGTCAGCCATTCGCAGAAGGCCAGCGCGTCGTGCCAGCTGACCTGCACGACGGGGTGATCGGGCGTCTGTTCGAACGCAGGATTCGTCCAGCCCCGCCCCGTTTCCTTGATGAAGGTCTGGTAGTCCTTCACCCGTGTCTCCCATACACTGGCCAGCCCCTCGACTCCAGGCACCGGGACGAATCGCATCCCCAGCGAGTTCACCAGCGGCCCGTCCTTTGCCCGGTCCTTCCCGGGCCAGAGGAAGAAGATCCCTACCCCGGCCGCGGCCACGGCGGCCGCCTTCAACCATCCCGGGATCCATCGCTTCTGCTCGGCGAGAACCGATTCCACCGCGGTCTTGATTTCCGTCGCGTTCTGGTAGCGCCGCGCCGGATCCTCCTCGAGCGCACGCATGATGATCCGGTCCCAACGCCGGCTGACCTTGCCCGAAAGGGAGGGCGCGATGGTAAGCTTGCCCTTGGCCGGCGGTGTGCCGACCAGCATCTCGTAGAAGACGACCCCCAGGGCATAGAGATCGGCGCGATGATCCAACTCCTCGGAGGCGGCGGCCTGCTCGGGGGCCATGTAGCGCGGGGTTCCGAGAACGCCGCGCGGAGCGGTGAGGTCGGGCTGTTGGTTCGGATTTTCCTCGGCCTCCTGATCCTGCTCCGGGCCCTTCGCCAGCTTGACGATTCCGAAGTCCGCCACCTTCACCCTTCCGTCCCGCCCGACGAGGATGTTCGCCGGCTTGATGTCGCGGTGCACCACGCCGTGGTCGTGCGCGAACTGGATGGCCTCGCAGATCTGGGGAATCAGACCGAGGGCCTGCTCGGACGCCATTTCCCCTCCCCGAATCATCCGCTCCAGATCGGTGCCATCCACGAATTCCATCGTAAAGAAGAACCGGCCCGCGCGTTCGCCGAATTCATGGATGGTCACGATGTTGGGATGATTGAGCGCGGCCAGGGTTTTCGCCTCGCGCTCGAAGCGCTCGCGGAAATTCGCCGAGGTATTCCATTCCGAAGGCAGCACCTTGAGGGCGACGAAGCGATCGAGGCTGGCCTGCCGTGCCTTGAAGACCGCTCCCATTCCGCCCCGACCGATCATCTCGAGGATCTCCCATTCCGGAAAATCGACCTTCAGATCCTCGATGGTCGGGATGGAACTGGCGGAAGCGGTGGGAAGCGTGTCGTCGAAGGCGGCGCTGGAATCGGTCGTTTCCAGGCCGGCGGCGAGGAGGCAGCGCGGGCAGAGGCCGCCGTCTATACCCTCGGGAAGCGCTGTGCCACAGCCTTCGCAGGAGCCGGGGTTGTTTGGTTTCATGGAGTGTGGTTGGTGCGATTTTGGGCGTTGGGCGTTGGGCGTTGGGCGGCCAGACGGGCATCCGCACCCTAAATCGGGTTCCGGTGAAAAGGGTTACCGGTGATGAGAGGTTTTTCGCAAACGCGCGGGTCTACTCCCCAAAGGCGTTCATGAGATGGAAGATCTCCTCCTGCACGGAGTCCTCGGAGCCGACGGTCTCCGCGATGGTTTCCTCGAGCAGTTTCCGGTAGCGTTTGCGGAGGCGGTGGGCAGCGACCTTAGCGGCACCCTCGGTAATCCCGAGTTCGGCGGCGGCATCGGCGAGGGGGCGTTTTCCGGCATCGAGGGAAATCGTCGAGCGCAGGGCGTCGAAGATCTCCGGCTTTCCCTCCGATTCATAGTGTTCCCGCAAACGGGTCAGGACGTGATCGAGCACCGTGAGCCCCCACTGGCGGTCGAAGAGGATATCGGGAGTGGTGTGGGTGGCGGCCTCGGGGTGAAAATGCCCCTCCGCCCATTCGAAGTCGAGGGAAAGGGGCACCAGACCGCTGCCGCGCTTCTGCGCGGAGGCGCGCTGGTGCTCGGTGGCGAGGAAACGCTTCAGCGAGACGAGGAGGAAAGTGCGGAGCCTGCCCTTCTCCGGAGAAATGAGATCCAGCGACTTCCGCGAGAGGAGCATGGAAAAGAACCCCTGGGTGAGGTCCTCGGCATCGGCAGGCGATTTGCCCCAGGTGCGGACGTAGGCATAGACCGGATGCCAGTAGAGCTGGCAAAGCTCGTTGAGGGCGCGGGCGGATTGCCGTGTCGAGCCCGGGCCCTGCATTTCCTGGACGAGGGTCCAGCGGGTTCGCGGGAAATGGCCGCGAGCGATGGCTTCCGAAGGAGGATCCTCCGTGCCTTGCCCTTCGGTGGACGACGTGCTGCCCTCATTTTCCTGACTCTTTATCCGACCAGAGTAGCGGAAAAGTCTCGCTAAGGTCAATGCCTAAAAGTGGCGTGTCAGGATCCTTGGTTTCGGAGTGGCGGGAGGTTTCCGGCGGCGAAGCGGCGGATGAAGGCCCAGTGGAGGCCCATGCCGGTAAGGACGGCAAGGTGGAACAGCTCGTGGCCGCCGAGGAAGCCGGGGATGGGCTGGAAATTGCCATTCACGGCGAGGACGAGTTCAATGGCGACGCCGAGGGTGTAGGCGAGGCCGCCGTAGAGGAGGAGGGACATGAAGCGGTAGTCGTGGCGACGCCAGAGGAGGATGCCGGAGACGAGGGCGACCCAGCCGAAGGCGAGGTAAAAGGTGGCGCTGAGCCAGGTCGGGGTGATCTCGGCGAAGACGGTCTTGAGCACGATGCCGCAGACGGCGGCGGTCCAGATGAAGGCGAGCATGCCCCAGCGCCACGGGCCCTTGAAGAGGATGGCGTGGACGGGGGTGAAGGTGGCGGCGATGAGGAGGAAGATGGCGGCGTGGTCGATGTGGAGGAGGACGCGGGCGGCGGTGGAGTCCGGAGTGAGGAGGTGGCAGCCTCCACTGGCAAGGAGCTGGAAGACGCAGGCGAAGGCGAAAAAGGCGAGGGCGGCGGTGCGGGACGGGCTTCCCGCGCCCATGCGGACGAGGGGGCGGCTGCGGGCGAGGAAAACGGCGGCGCCGACGAGGTGGGTGGCCGCGCTGAGGGGCTCGCCGATGCCGGCGATCGGTTCGATTTCGGTGGGGTTGGCGAACATGCTGGAGACTCGGCGGGGAACCTGGACGATGGCGCTCTGCGGGCGGGCCGTCAAGCTGACGGCACCGTGCTTTGGCTGGAGGGGAAAAAACGATTGATTTTCGCCGGTATGGGCCGATTTTTCCGCTTCGAGCACGAGCTCTGTAAGTATCCAGACAGGCAGGTCATCAGGTGAGTCTTAGTATTTGGTGATGATTTTAAACCCGATCCTCGGGACCGAACTGCGAGGCATCAGAACGCATCGGCTAGTAAATCCAATACTATGAATACAAAAATGTACGTCGGGAATTTGTCCTTCGACCTCACGGAAGCGGATCTCCGCGACCTTTTCTCACCCTTCGGCCAAGTCAATGAAGTGGCGGTCGTGATGGACCGCATGACCGGCCGTCCGCGTGGCTTCGCCTTTGTGACAATGGACACGAAGGAGGGCATGGATTCCGCGATCGCCGAAATGAACGGCAAGGAAGTGGAAGGCCGCGCCTTGATGGTCAATGAAGCGCGTCCCCGCGAAGAGCGTCCGTCCTACGGCGGCGGTGGCGGCGGCGGCGGTGGCGGTGGCGGTGGCTACAAGGGCAAAGGTGGCGGCGGCTACGGCGGCAAAGGCGGCGGTGGCGGCGGCTACGGCGGCAAAGGCGGTGGTGGCGGCGGCTACGGTGGTGGTGGCGGCGGTGGCGGTGGCCGTTGGTAGTCTCCTTCCGCGCACGGACGCGGGTCGGTTTTTCCGACCGTTATCCGGAATTTCAGGGCGGGGTCTCCTTCGGGAGGCTCCGCCTTTTTTCGTGGGTGGAGGCGGTGGGGGCGAAGACAACGCGGAAGCCCTGGTTGGCGAGGGATCCGTGCTTGTCCATGGTACCGATGTCCCTGAGGTTGAAGGCAGAGCAGGTGCCTTCGGAGCACCACCAAGAGCCGCCGCGCCCGGAGAGGAGGCGCCTTTCCTGGCCCTCGCGCGCGATGAGGGTCGAGGGGAGACCGGCGCAGTATTCAAAGACGTTGCCGAGCACATCATAGAGGCCCCAGGCGTTTGGGGGAAAGGATCGGACGGGACTGGTGTAGAGGAAGCCGTCTTCCAGAGTGTTCCTGCGGTGACTGCCGCCGGTCCAGATATTCGCCCTTTTCGAATCAAAGGCATTGCCCCATGGGTAGAGCGTCGACGCGCCCGCGCGGGCTGCGACTTCCCATTCGTCGTTCGTGGGGAGTCGCCCGCCGACCCATGCACAATATGCCGCAGCGTCGGCACCGGAAATCTGGGTAACCGGGTGATCGGGATGATCGGCCGCGGCGGCCCCGTCGGGGCCGAAAGGCTGCCGCCAGTCCGCGCCCTTGACCGTCTTCCAGGCCCAGTCGGCCATGCCTTCGAGCGAGACCTTTCCCGTGCCCCGCTTCTCGGCGTCGGTCTGGTAAGCGGTCGCTTTCACAAAGGCGGCGAACTGGGCGTTCGTGGTTTCGGCGTCGGCGATGGAATAGGCGGCGACCTTCACCGAACGTCGCGGATTCGGCGCGTAGTCCGCGGCTCCGACCGTGTATTCGCCGTCCGGGACGCAAACCAGTCGATGGCCGTTCGGGCCCTCCTTCTTCGCGGTGGGTTCCGCCGCGCCGGCCGGGAGGAGCGCGAGGAGGAGGAGGGCGCTGAACCTAGCGGACATAGGGGCGCGCGGACATCCCTTTCGCTCCGAGGCGGTTTTCACCGGGCTTTTTGATAAATTCCCGCGTCCAGTCGAGCACCTGCTGACGCACGGCGGGCGTGTAGGCGATCTCGGTGTTCTTCCCGCCGGGATAATAGGGCACCTTGACGATGGGATCGATGGCGATGTAATCGGCGTCGTCGGCCGGAATGTCAGCCTCGCCTTTGATCGCGGCGAAATTCTCGGTGGCGGCCTGTTTTTTGATCGCGGCGGCGAACTGGCGCTCGATCTCGGAGGCGAGAAGCGGCGCGTATCTCTCCTGCCGGAGAAGGGCGAGCAGCGTTCCGAGGAGATCCCGCTGGACGATGATGGCGGTGGCGCGCTGGTGTTTGCCGATTGCTTCCGCTGCTTCCTCCGGCGTGGGTTCGCGATCCGGGAGGGCGTCGAAGGTGCCGACGACGAAGCCGGCTTCCAGTTGGAAAACCGGTAGCGGGTTGGCCTTCGGATCCGCGTAGTTGGCCTCCAGCCGTTTCGAGAGTTCGCCTTCGAGGCGCAGGAGGGCGGGAAGGCACTCGGTGGCGTTGAGATCGATGACGACGTTGAGCAGGAGCTGGCTCAGGTGTTTCGGATCGAGCCCCGTCGATTCGACGCTTTCCGCATCGGCGGCGAATTTGGCCGGTGTGGAGGCGGGCCTTTGGGAGAGATCGAGGGCTTCCAGCCGCTTGACGAGAATCGGAATGATCGCGTCGCGCCGCGCGCGCAGTCCCGCGAGGGTGTCCGGGGTAAACTGGAATTCGGAATCGAGGAGCAGACCGTAGAGTGGGAGCGGGGTCTTCTTCGGGACGAATTGGATATCGCACATCTGGGACCAGGTGCCGGGATTCCGGATCGCCGCATCAAGCAGCGCCTCGGCGGGGTCGTCGGCGGCATGGACGGACGGAAAGGGAAGGGCCGCCACGACGACGGTGATGGGTAGGATGAAAACACGCATTTCCGAATATCGCTCAACTGCGAGCGGGTGTCGGGCATAATCTCGCGGGCGGCGGGGGATTGGAAACGCGTGTGCGGGGTGACTCAACGCAGATACGGACGCGGGGACATCCCCTTGGCACCAAACCTCTCGCCGAGCGGCTGTTTCACGAACGCGCGTGTCCAATCGATCACCCGCCGCGTCCGCAAACCGGCGAGCGTCTCCGGCTCGAACCGGAAATGGGACGGGCCGAGAAGCCCGTAAAGCGGCAGCGTCGTTTCAGGGTCAAGGAAGGGAACGGCGCACATTTGCGACCAGGTGCCCGGGGTCCTGATGGCTTCGTCAAGCAGGGCCTCGGGGGCGCGCCTGTCGGCCTGGAGTGGCGAAGCGGGAAGCGCCGCAAGGAAGGCCACGACGTGAATGAGCGACGAACGCATTTCGAATCATCGTGCACTGGAGTGCCGACGCACGGGAAATTTCCGGCGGCGGGCCCGGTGAGCCCGATCAATCGGCGTCGGGAACGAAGGCCAGAGCGGAGGTCGAGGCGGTGGCGGCCCGAAGGACGGCAACCGCCGCGTTCTCGTTCGCATTCTCGACCGGGGCCGGCGGCGCGACGGTAAGGGACGAGAGCAGATTCACGTGCGCGGCGGCGACCTCGCTGGCGGCCTTCCGATGTTCCCGGGATTCCGCCGTAGAAACGTAGTAATAGGTTCCCGCGAACATCGCGATGGCGAGGCCTGCGGCGAGAACCGGTTTACGGCGGAGGGTCTGGAAGGAGTGCGTCTTCAAAATGGTAGGGGTATGATACGATAATTTTCATAAAAACACTAATTATTTAAAATCGGGCCCGAAAAATGGGTGTGTTGTGGCGATGGCACACTTGCGGAGGTTGACTCTTCGACTCTGTAGATGGTCGGGCTTGCGGAAAGATTGAAGAATCTTGGGCCGTGCGTCCGCCATCCCGGTGGACGCGATCACGTCCTCTTTCGGTCACGAAAGGAAAGCGGTGTGGGAGATCGCGGCCGCCTGCAGCGCGACGTAGGGTCCGCCTCCAGATAATGGGGAAAAGATTCTCTCCTTCAGCCGATTTCCAGCGTGTAGGTGGCGTTCCGCCTGCGGATCAGGCGCAGGGGGGAGTCGAAGGCTTCGGCAAGGATTTTCGTGGTAAGACAGGTGGCCTTGAGGCCGGAGGCGAGGACACGGCCTTCCTTCAGAACGAGAGCGTGGGAGAAAGCGGGGGTGATTTCCTCGACGTGGTGGGTGACGAGAATGACGGTAGGGGAGGCGGAATCGGAAGCGAAGCGTTCGAGGAAGGCGAGGAAGTGCGCGCGGGCGGCGGGATCGAGTCCCGCGCAGGGTTCATCGAGGATGAGGAGAAGGCGCTCCTCGACCATGAGGGCGCGCCCGATCAGGATGCGCTGACGCTCACCCTGGGAAAGCTGGCACCACGGACGTTTCGCCAGATGCGTGGCTTCGATCTGTTCGAGCACCGCGCCCGCCCTTGCGACATCGACACGGCGCAGCGGGCCCCAGTAGTTGATCATCGCGTATTTGCCGCTGATGACGACTTCCTGGGCGGTTTCCTCATCCTCGATCCGTTGGGCGACGCTGGCGCTGACGAAGCCGATGTGCTCGCGGAGTTCCTGCCAATCGGCGTCGGTATCGCCGTTGATGATGATTTCCCCGCGGCTCTCGGTCATGTAGCCGGTGATGGCTTTCAGGAGAGAGGTCTTTCCGGAGCCGTTGGCACCGAGAAGCACCCAGTTCTCGCCTGCTCGAAGCGTCCAGGACACCTCGCGGAGGATCGGGATGTCCCTCTCGATCGAGAGGCTTTTTATTTCGACGATGGGGGGAGATTCCGGCATGATGACGAGCATCGTTCCACAATCATCGAAAAAGGAAACCTCCGAGATCATGCGCCCGCCCACCCGATTTTCCCTCGCCGCCGCCGTAGTGCTTTCGCTCGTCCCCTCCGCTCGCGCGGAGGAAGCGAAGCCGAACATCCTCTTCCTCTTCGCGGATGATATGGCCTACGACACGATTCATGCCTGGGGCAACGGCGAGATCGAGACCCCGAATCTTGACCGGCTTGCCGCGCGTTCGACGACCTTCACCCACGCCTACAACCAGGGATCCTGGAGTGGTGCCGTGTGCGTGGCGAGTCGCACGATGCTACTGACCGGCCGCTACGTCTGGCATGCGGGTGCGATTTACGACAACACGGACAAGCTGTTCCGGGAGGAGGGGAAGATGTGGCCGCAGCTTCTGGAAAAGGCGGGTTACGAGACCTACTTTACCGGGAAGTGGCATGTGAAGGCGAAGGTGGAAAAGACCTTTCAAACCGCGAGACACGAGCGCCCCGGCATGCCCAACCAAGTCGATGCGGGATACAACCGCCCGCTGGAGGGCAAGGAGGACGTCTGGAAGCCCTGGGACACCTCCAACGGCGGCTACTGGAAGGGGGGCAAGCACTGGAGCGAAGTCCTTGCCGATGACGCCCTCGACTACCTCTACGCCGCAGCGAAGTCCGAGCATCCGTTCTTCATGTATCTCGCTTTCAACGCGCCGCATGACCCTCGCCAGGCGCCGAAGGAATTCGTCGACAAGTACCCGGTGGAGAAGATCAGCCTGCCCGTGCCCTTCCTCGCCGAGTATCCCTACAAGGATGCCATCGGCTGTGGCCCTGGCTTGCGCGACGAGCACCTCGGGCCCTTCCCCCGCACCGAATTCGCGATCAAGACCCATCGGAGCGAATACTACGCGCTCATCACGCATCTCGACGTTCAGATCGGGCGCATCCTCGAAGCATTGGAGAGAAGTGGGAAAGCCGACAACACCTATATCGTCTTCACCGCCGATCACGGACTCGCCTGCGGACACCACGGCCTGATTGGAAAGCAGAATATGTACGACCACAGCGTGCGCGTCCCGTGGATGATCTCGGGACCGGGAATCGGGGGCGGCAAGCGGATCGACGTCCCGATTTACCTGCAGGATGTGTTTCCCACCACACTCGAACTTGCCGGGGTGGAAAAGCCGGAGCACGTCGAATTCCACAGCGTTCTGCCGGTTATACGGGGGGAGTCTGGCGGAAACTATGACGCCATCTACGGCGGCTATCTCGAACTCCAGCGGATGGTCACCTTCGAGGGCCACAAACTCATCCTCTACCCGAAGGCAAAGGTGGCCCGCCTCTATGATCTCACCGCGGATCCGATGGAGACGATAGACCTTGCCGCCGAGGCGGCGTCGGCCCCGGTCATGAAGAAGCTTTTCGCCCGCTTCCGGGAACTCCAGGCGGAAACCGGGGACACGCTGGTTCTCGACAAGCTGTTTCCGGAACTGCTTTGACCCCGTTCGTCCGGGCTCAGCGCTTCTTGTCGTCCTTGCTGGTTCCACCCCGCCCGGTGCTGCTCTGCGAGCTGCTGTCCGAGCTGCGCCCGCGGTCACGGAGGAGCGGTTGGGAACTGCTGCTCTTCGTCACACTGCTGCCGCTGCCGCTGGAACGCGAGCTGCTCCCGCCGGATGAGGAACCTCCGCCACTGCTTTTGTGCGAGCTCGAGGAGCCGCTGCCGCTGCTGTACTTCTGCGAGCTGGAGGAATGGCTGCCGCCACCGCCCGATTTCTGGCCGCTCGAGGAATGGGTCGAGTGCTTGTCGTGATCATCGCGAATATAATGATCCTCGTGGATGACATGATCGGTGTGGCTCCGGTAGCCGCCCCCATAGCCATAGCCCCCGTATCCGTATCCTCCCAGGTAGGTCGTCCGCGCGTAACCGCCGCCGTAACCGTAGCCGGGGCCGTTATCGTAGTATCCTCCGTTGCCCTGGTAATAGGGTTCGCCGCCGTAGTCGGAGTAGCAGGACGGAAGCGCGGCAGATGACACGAGCGCGAGCAGGATAAGGGAAGGCTTGTTCATGGGGAAGAAAGGACTCAGGGACCTTAGACGACATTCGACGTCCGCGATTCAAATTTTTTTCAGAAAAATGGGGATGAAGAGGCGGGCGTATCCTCTCGTCCGGGGCACGCGGGAAGTGGCGTTTTGGAGCGTGCATCCCGCGTCGCTTCCCGGTATGTTCCGGATCGAACTCTTGGAAATCCTTCACCCCGCGAATATGATCACGACCCGAAAACAACTTCTTTCCCTCTGCCTCGTTTCCGTCGCCTTCAGTTCCGGAG
>JAHEDC010000134.1 GCA_024641425.1 Verrucomicrobiales bacterium
CAATTTGCGTCGCGCTCGTCGGGATTTCACCGCAGGTTCTGGGGACATGAAATCGAAATCCGTTGTCACGATCCTTTCCCTGCTGGCCTTTGGGGCCCTCGTGTTCCTCGATGTTCCGCCCGCCCGCTCCGGCGAACCCGAGGCCCCCGCGAAGACCGTTGAACCCGCTCCGACGACGGCCGAAGCCCGTTCGCGGGCGCGGCTGCTCCATACCACCCTCCACGGCACCCTCAGCGTGATGCACCGGGACTTCTTCCGGAAGGGAGACAGCCGCGCGATTCCCTCCGCATCCCTCAAAGATGTCTTCAAACAAATCGCCGAAGAACATGGCGTGACGGTGCGATGGCTGGCGACCGAGGAGACGGTGATGAACGTCGACAACCTCGCGACGGATCCCTGGCAGCAAGAAGCCTTGCGAGCAATCCAGGAGGGCAAGGACAGCGCCGAAACGACCGAGAACGGGCGCTACCGCTTCGCAGGGGCGATTCCGCTCCAGAACCAGTGTCTGAAATGCCATGTAGCCACCCGCACGAGCCTCGAGGATCGATTCGCCGCCTTGGAAATCTCCCTGCCGCTACGGCTGGAGAAAGCCGAAGAGTAGCCTGCGGCGAGTGGAGCCGGAAGTGCGGGAGATCGGGTGGATTCGCGTTCTTACCTCTTGATGGCGAGGGAGCGGAATCGCTATGCTACCCCCATGAAACTCCCGCGTTTCCTTCCCGCCCTCTCGTTCACCCTTGTCCTCGCAACTTCGTTCCGAGTTCAGGCCGAAGCCTTCAGCATCGAATCCGCAGGCAACGGGGCCTGGTCCGAGGCCCGCACCTGGAAGCCGGAGCGGGTTCCTGCGGCGGGTGACAAAGTCCGCGTGCGTTCCGGCCATGAAGTCCTTTACGATGTGGCGACCGAGGACGTCCTCCCCGTGCTCCACGTCGAGGGTGCGCTTGTTTTCGACCGCGACCAAGACACGGAACTTCACGTCGGCGTTCTCATGGTCGGAGCCGAACGCGCCACCGCCGGCGCGGGAGTGGCCGATGTCCACGATCACGACGCGCTACCGGAACACACCGCGCTCGCGCGGCTGGAAATCGGCACGACAAACGAACCCCTGCCCGCGAACGTCACCGCGCGCATTGTCCTCCACTACGTCGAAGGCGCGGACAAGGAGGAGGCCCCCGTCCTGACCTGCCGACCGGGAGGCCGCGTCGATTTCCACGGCGCGCCGATGAGCCGCACCTGGCTCGATCTCGGAGGCGACGCGAAGCCGGGCGAAACCACGATCACCCTCTCGGCGGAAGTCACCGGCTGGGCCGTCGGCGACGAGATCCTCGTTACCGGCGAAGAGCGCGAGGGCACGCGCGACGGGGAATTCACTAGTGAAACACGCCGTCTCACCGGCATCGACGGCACACGGCTCACCCTCGAGCGCGCGCTCGAGCACGTCCATTCCGGCACCGGTCGCTACCGTTGCGAGGCGGCGAATCTTTCCCGCAATGTGGTTGTCGAAAGCGCCGATCCCGAGGGTGTGCGCGGTCACACGATGATCCACCGCCACGGCGCGGGCTCGATCAGTTACGCCCGCTTCGCCCATCTTGGAAAGGAGGGCGTCCTCGGCCGTTACCCGATTCATTTCCACCTCTGCCGCGACAGCCTGCGTGGCTCCAGCGTCGTCGGGGCCGCCATCGTCGATTCCCACAACCGCTGGGTCACCATCCACAACACCCAGTACATGGTCGTGCGCGACTGTGTCGGCTTCGGCTCGGTCGGACACGGGTATTTCCTCGAGGACGGCACCGAGGTCTACAACGTCCTCGACCGGAATCTCGGCGTGCAGGCCTACCGCGGAAAGCCGCTGCCCGAGCAGGCGCTTCCCTTCGATCCGAACGAGGGCGGTGCCTTCTGGTGGGCGAACGGGCGCAATACCTTCATCCGCAACACGGCCTGCGAGAACCACGAATACGGCTACCGCTACGACAGCCAGAAACGGAGCAACTTCGACAGCAATCTCCCGATCCGCATGCCCGACGGTCTGAGCGTGCTCACCGACATCCGCACCCTGCCGATCTATCGCTTCGAGGACAATGAATCGCACAGCGAGGGCCTCTATTCCTTCACCTTCGCGGGTACCGACGGCGCGGGCCCGGACACGCGCCATCCGCACCGGATCAAGGGCTCGGTCGCCTGGCAGACCCACTACGCCCTCCGCGCGCAGATCCCGACCATGCTCGTCGAGGACACCCTGATCGACCGCGCGGCCTACGGGATCTACCGCCCGTGGTTCGACCACCACGTTTACCGGAACCTCAGCATCACCCGCACCAGCACCGAACCCTTCAACCGCGGCCTCGACGATGACGGCGAACAGTTTGGCCCGGTCACCGTGGACGGCCTTGTCTTCGCCGGTTTCCGCGACAACGGCGTGCCCCTCATCCAGCTCAGTGACTACGATCCTTCCGGCAAGGCCGAGACGCACATGCGCGGCGTCAGGATCGGGGAAAGGAACGACAACAGCCGCCGCGCGCTCGTTAACATGGGCGGCGGCCCGCGTCCTGACGAGGACGAGATCGCGGGCGTGCCCGTCATCATTCACGATCTCTTCGGCCCCGGTCGCGGCGCGCGTTTCGTCAGCTCCCGCTCCACCGAATACCGGGCCGATCCCGGAAAATTCCGCGAGGAAACCCCGCTCACCGGCGACGAAAGCCGCGTCGCGGAGATCCCCGATCCGGAGTTCCCGCAACTCCTCGATCCCGTCGACGACCAACCGCCGGCCACGATCATCACCTGGCCGGAAATGGGACTCCCGGTAAAACTCGGCGCGGGTGGCCGCCTCATGGTGCGCGGCACGTCCACCGACGACGGAAACGTGCGCAAGGTTACCGTCAACGGGATTGAAGCCCGTGACGACGACTATCACTTCCACCAATGGAGTGTCGAGCTGACCGGACTCGAACCCGGCACGCTGATCCTCACGGCCCGTGCCGAAGACGAGGCGGGCAACCGCGAACGCACCGCCCACAAACTCGAAATCACGGTGACGGAATAGGCCGCCGCGGGGCGCTGCGATCGCTTTTCCGGCTCGCGTCGAGCATCGCCTGCAACTCCGAGACGATGCCCGGATGCACGAACCAGAGGTTCGTTGTCTCCCCCGGATCGGCCGCGAGATCGTAGAGCTGGCCCAGCGCTTCCGGCTCCTTCTCAGGCAAGGCATACGGCTTCAGTCGCGGTGCCGCGTAATCGTTCCCGCCCGATCCCTGGTGGTCGAGGAGCTTCCAGTTTCCGCGCCGGATCGCGAGCGAGAGCCCCATCGTCTGGTGCAGGACGAAAGGCCGTCCCGAGGTCGCCTTCTCGACGCCGGTCAGGACCGGCAGGAGATCGAAACTGTCCTCCGCCACCTCGTTCGGCAGCGCGAACCCGGACACCGCCGCACAGGTCGCCATGATATCGGTCAGGCAGATCGCCTCGGCGGAAACGGCACCCGCTGCGACCTTCCCCGGCCAACGCGCGATGAAGGGCACGCGATGCCCGCCCTCCCAGTCGTCGCGCTTCATCCCCCGCCACGGGCGCGCGCTGTCGTGCCCGGTTTCCTCGCGCATCCGCGTGATGCAGATCTCCGGCCCGTTGTCGCTCGTCACGAGGACCAGCGTGTTCTCGGCAACGCTCAGTTCGTCGAGCGTCTTCAGCAATTCGCCGACGACGTGATCGAACTCGAAGATGAAATCGCCGAGCGGGCCGGCCTTCGTTTTCCCGACGAACTCCTTGGCCGGCAGCGCCGGAAGATGCGCGGTCTGCGTGTTGTGGAAAAGAAAGAACGGCTTCTCCGGATGCGCCGCGACATGCTTCCCGAGATAGGCGCGGCTCTGCTCGAGGAACTTCAGATCCACGTTCCGGAACTCGAAGCCCGGCGCCTTCAACCCGGTGCGGAACCCTCCGTAGCCTGTCCAGTCCTCCTCGTCGGACTTCACGAGTTCCGTCGGAGCCTCGACGATCCGGTCGTTTTCGATGTAGGCATAGAGCCAGTCCGTGGTCGGACAGCACACGGTACCGAAGAAATAATCGAAACCCCGGTCGATCGGCCCGTTCCGGATGGCCTTGGAGAAATCAACCTCGCGCACCTTCTCCAATCCGCCCCCGCGCTCCGCCACCGGCGTGCCGTCGGCCTTGAAGAAGGTCATCCCCACATGCCACTTCCCGACGCAGGCCGTCGCGTAACCGCGCTCGCGCAGCATCTGCGGCAGGGTGAGCCGGTCGTCCTCCAGCAGCGGCCCGTCGACGCCGGTGAAGACGCCGCGAAAGCCGGTGCGGAAGGCCATGCGCCCGGTAAGCAGGCTGTAGCGCGAGGGCGTGCACACGGTGGCGGGACTGTGGGCGTCCGTGAAACGCATGCCCTCGTCCGCCAGCTTATCGAGGTTCGGCGTCGGCACCTTCGACTCCGGATTGTAACAGCCGACATCTCCATAGCCGAGATCATCGGCGAGGATGACGACGATGTTCGGAAGCCCGGTCGCGCGAGCGCTGATCGGAAAAAGGAATGCGAGTAGGAGGAAAGGGGGAATCCGGGTCATGGTCTTGGGGGGACCGCTGCATTCTACCCCCTTTCACCAATCACCGACAACCCTTAACTACCCCCCAGCGCCTCCTCCAGCGCGTGCCAGGCCAGGGTCGCGCATTTGATGCGGGCCGGGAATTTCCGCACCCCGACGAGCGCGGCCAGATCGCCCCATTCGTCGAGTTCCACACTCTCGGGATCGTCGGCGGCGGTCAGCATGCCGACGACGCGCCGGATCTCCGCCCGGATCTCCTCGTCGCCCTTCCCGCTCATTGCGGAAGTCATGATTGAAGCCGAGGCCTGCGAGATCGCGCATCCTTCTCCCGTGAAATGAACGCACTCGATCGGATTTCCCCCCGCCGTCCGCCGCACGAAGACCGTGACCTCGTCTCCGCAGGTCGGATTATACCCCTCGCCCTTCCCGTCGAAAGGATTCAGTTCCCCCTTGTTTCGGGGACGGCGATTGTGACCGAGGATAATCTCCTGGTAGAGTTCTGAAAGGTGGTCGTCGGACATGGTGGTGTTCCGCCAGAGTCGCCCCATTGAGGTGATCGCGCAAATGTCTCGGAGTATCCTCCTTGACGAAAGCGAGCAATCCGGTTTCATCAATGGAAGGGCGATCCGCGCCTCCTTGCTCCTCCGGGCCCGACGGTTCGTCGCAGTCAGGAGGGGATCTTCGGGCTGAGGCTCGATGAGGCAGGGCTTTTTAGGTAACCTGTCGCCGATTTCATTCGTATCTCCTGATTTCTGCCCCGGTCGACCGCTGACTCCTAACAAACATCCCGACAACAATATCCGTATCTCCAACTCATGAACCAGCCCGCGTCAAAATCCTTCTTCGCCGCATTCGCCTGCTTCTTCTCGCTTGCCTGTGGAAACCTTCTGAGCGCCCAGGAGCAGGGTTCGCTCCCACCGAAATCCCCGCCGGTGACGACGTCGGACGCGCAAGTCCCTCTCGAGGTTCTGAAAAAGCTCCTGCGGGCGCCGACCGAATCCGAGTTGGCGGTGGAAGCGGAAGGTTGGCGGGATTTGGTCAAGGCTAAGGTGGAGGCGATTGCTCAGATGGAAATCGCCAGTCTGGAGAAGAAGGAAGACATGGATGTGGCGACGGACGCCGCTGCTGCATCGAGCTCTGCTCAGGCCAACCAGACCGCCGAAACCGCTGTCGCCGCAAAGGAAGCGATCAATGAATCGCTGGCCGAGCTCAACAACGAGAAAGCGGCCCTGCTGGAGCGCTTCGGGCTGGTGCTCGACGCATGGGAGAAGAAAGGGGGAGACCCATCCGCGATGCGCACCTACGCGAGCGCGGTTTCCGGGATTCAAGTTGAAGTCCAGGACGCCGGCGCGGCGATGGCGGCGATCAAGGGCTGGTTCGGTTCCGCGGAAGGAGGGATCAAATGGGCGAAGCGCCTCGCCCAGTTCGTTGCGATCATGCTCGCCTTCTGGGTGCTCGCGGGGGTCGTCGGACGCGTCGTGCGCAAGGCGACATCGCTGCATACGACGATGTCAAACCTGCTCCGCACCTTCATTAATAAACTTGTGCGGCGGGTAGTCCTGCTGGTCGGTCTGCTCGTTGCGCTCTCGGCAATGGGGGTCAACGTCGGTGCCATGTTTGCCCTGATTGGCGGCGGCGCCTTTATCCTGGGCTTCGCCCTCCAGGACACGCTTGGCAATTTCGCGGCGGGCATGATGCTGCTGCTCTACCGGCCGTTCGACGTCGGAGACGTCGTGAGCGTGGGTGGGGTTACCGGCAAGGTCGACAACGTCAGTCTGGTCAGTACCACGATCAGGACGCCGGACAACCAGATCATTCTCGTGCCGAACAAGAGTGTGTGGGGACAGGTGATCACCAACATTACGGGGAGTGAGGAGCGCCGGGTCGACCTCGTTTTCGGCATCGCCTACGAGGACGACCTGAAGACGGTGCAGAAGCTCCTCGAGGAGGTAACCACCTCCCACGAGAAGGTTCTCGAAGACCCGGCTCCAGTGATCAAGGTCAACGAACTGGCTGCCTCCTCGGTTAATTTCATCTGTCGTCCCTGGACGAAGACCGCCGACTACTGGGACGTCTATTGGGATCTCACCCGCAGGGTAAAGGAGGCGTTCGACGCCCACGGAATCAGCATTCCCTATCCGCAGAGCCAGATCCATATTTCCCAGCTTCCGGCGGCTGCCTCGAAATCGGGCTAGGGGGAACGCGCGGCGATTCCGTTCTCGTCTTCGCCGCTGATTTCGCGAAATGCCGGGGCGCATCCTGCGTTCTCTTCCTCCTCGGTTTCCGTTGGCTGCCGCGAATTCCTTCGTCCTCGTTGTTTCGCATTCGTCGACCCGAAATCGATTGGCCGGAGGCGAAGGTATCGGATACCCTTGTCCGCATGAAGACACCCGCCCTCCCAGTTCTCCATGGCATCGTCGCCGCCGCGCTGGTTCTCACGTCAGGCGACCTCTTCTCGGAGATCATAATCCTCCCCAAGGGCAACGGAACCGTCTGGCGGTATCTCGACGACGGTTCCGCGCCCGAAGATTCGTGGACGAGCGCCGACTTTGACGACTCGGCGTGGAAGAAGGGACCTGCCCCGTTGGGCTATGGGGAAGATGGGCTCGGGACGACACTTTCCTTTGGAGTGGATCCCGATTCGAAGCCGATAGCGGCCTATTTCCGGACAACCTTCACGCTGGAGGGCGGGGATCGCGAACGCATCGAGCAGATCGGGATCCGGCTCCGGCACGATGACGGCGCGATTGTCTTCCTCAATGGCAAGGAAGCGCTCCGCAGCAACATGCCGGTTGGTCCCGTCACTTCCAGGACGGAGGCGGAGAGAGCGCTGGTGGAAGAGGAGGAAACCAAGGTTCTTCGCGTCATGCTTCCGGACACGTTCCTGGCGACGGAAGGCGGCAATTCGGTGGCGGTCGAGATCCACCAGGCGGACCCCTCGAGCAGCGACCTTTACCTCGATCTTGAAATCTTCGGCTATCTTGCGGGAGAGGCGCCGAAACGGGATGTCTACCGCGAGGGCATGGCCGCCGCGCGGAAGGGGGACTTCGAGGAGGCGGCAAGACTCCTCGGCCAGCTTCCTCCGGCGCATCCGGAATACCTGACCACGATGGCGGTGCTCGCCGAGCAAATTTACGGCGAGGCCCTCGGGCGGGCGAAAGACGGTTTGCCCTTCGCCGAAAAGGCCTACGCCCTCGCGCCCGGCGACAAGAATATCGTCCGCGCCTACATCCGCACGCACGTCCTCGCCGGCGTGCTCTTCGATCCCAGGGAAATCGCACGGGAACGCATCAAGGAGATTCCCGCCGAACTCGCCTTTCTTGTGACGAAGCCTGACCTTGGGGGGAGGGCGCCGAAGGTTCCACGGGCGCGCCTGGAAGCGGATCTCGACTATCTCGAACACGTCCTCGTCCATTGTTTCGCTTATCTCGAATTGCTCGACATCGATTACCGCGCCGCCCTCGACGCGATCCGGCTCTCCCTCGACGACCAGACAGGCCTCGACGCCTTTGCCCTCCGGGTCACGAAACTGATCAGCCTCTTCGGCGATGGCCATGCGAGCGTCTCTCCCGGCGCATCCCGGTTGTTTCCCTCCGGATACGCGCCTTTTGTGGCGGGGAGCTACCGGAGCCGGGTCATCCTCTACGATGCGGCGGGCAAAGGATTCCTCGATTCCGGGCATCCCTATGTGACGAAGATCGACGGCAGGCCGATCGGCGACTGGCTGGAAATGGCCGGTTCGACTGTTGTGAAGAAATCCGAGCAATGGCACCGCCTCCAGTCGCTGAGGAACCTTGCTTTCATCCGCTATCTCCGCGCCGAACTCGGCCTTCCGCAGGAGGAATCGCTGACGCTGACTCTCGTCGCCGAAGACGGGAAAGACAGCGTGGAAAAGAAGATGGCACTCCGCGCGCGCCCCGCGTCCGCTCCCGATTTTCCCCGGGGAGAAAGCCGACGCCTCGATGACATCGGGTACCTCCGTGTCGCGCAAATGACCAGTGATCCGCGCTTCCTCGACGGGCTCGACCAGTGGATGGACGATTTTCGCGATACCCGCGGACTGATCATCGATCTGAGGGGCAACAGCGGGGGCACGAAGAACGTCCTTTTCACCTTGCTACCGTATTTCCTGAAGCCCGGTGATCCGATGAAGATCGTCGAGTTCTCGACCTACCGGTTGCCGATGCCGCTGCCCAAACCGAATCCCGGTGGTTTCATGATGTCCGACATGTCCGCGCAGGTCCTTACCTCGCCGCGGTGGGAGACCGATACCCAGCGGAAACAGGTCGCGGACGCCATCGCCGCCTTCAAGCCGGACTGGCCGTTGCCGCAAGGAAAATTCAGCGACTGGCATGTCCTTGCCCTGGAATCGACGACAAATCCAAAGGCGTACTACTACGAAAAGCCGCTGGTCATTCTCCAGGACAGCGGCTGCTTCAGCGCGAGCGATATCTTTCTCGGCGGCTTCGAGGATCATCCGAACGTCACGCTCCTGGGAACGCCGAGCGGCGGCGGGAACGGGTGGATGGAAAGCTACACGCTTCCGAATTCGGGCCTCCGCGTCGTCCTCTGCCAGTCCGCGAAATTCCGTCCCAATGGCGGGCTCTACGACACGGTCGGAATCACTCCCGACGTCGTTGTCGAATCCAAGCCGGAAGATCTCTTCGGGAAAACCGACACCGTGCTCGATGCCGCGCTCGCCCGCCTGCGTGGCGAGGCGGGAGAGTGACTTCGTAAGTGTCCGGCTAATTGGTGCCGAGCCCCATTCCAAAACAAGCGCCCCCCCACTTTGCTTCGTCCTTTTCTCCCCGCCCTCGAATCCGATTGCATCGGACGGAGATTTTCTTTAGGGATGGAACGGAAGTAGCGACTTCCATCCTCTCCATGAAAACCCAAACGAGAATCGGGATCGCGGTGGCGCTTGTCGCAGCCAGCGGCCTTTCCACGTCCATTGCGACGGCCTCTGACAACCCAAAGCGAGGGGGAGGGGTTCCGCCACGCCAGAAGATCATTGGAGGAGGAGACGCGGGCGTGAACGAGTTCCCGTATATGGCGGCGCTTCTCCGGCGCGATGAGCCCAATGCCTATCTGGCCCAGTTCTGTGCGGCGACCGTGATCCATCCCCGCTGGGCGGTGACCGCCGCCCATTGCGTGGAAAACGAGACGCCTTCCACCATTGATCTCCTCGTCGGAACGCGGGATCTTTCGAATCCAGGCGCGGGGCAGCGCGTTCAGGTCGTCGATATCGTCACCTTTCCCGGCTACGATCCGAGCACGAGCGACGGGGACCTCGCACTCCTCCTTCTGGCGGAGCCGGTGACGGTTATCGGCACGTTCGCGCGGCTTGCCACGGACCCGGCCACGTTCGCGGCGGGAGTGACCTCGACGGTGCTCGGCTGGGGCGCCTCGACGGTGGCGGAGGATTTCTACCCCACCATTCTGCAGAAGGTCGACCTCCCCATTGTGGAACGGGCGACAGCTCAGCCGTTTTACGATCTCGATGGAACCATTCTGACCGATAACATGGTCTTCGCCGGGGTCGCCGCCGGGGGCAAGGACTCGTGTACAGGCGACAGCGGGGGCCCGCTCCTTGTTCCGGATGGGAGCGGGAAATTCCTTTTCGCCGGCATCGTAAGCTTCGGCCGTGCGGTCCCCTGCGGGGCACCGAACAACTTTGGCGCCCACACGAGGATCGCGAGTTACGCGCCGTGGATCAGGTCGATCATTGGGCCGAACCGATCCGCGTGGGAAGCGGCCTTCGGAGCCAATGCGGAGGCGCCGGATCTCGATGGGGACCGGGCGGAAGGCCTCCTGGAATTCTCCGCATGGACGAACCCGGGATCGGGCTCCAGCCTTCCCTTCCCCGTGACGGGGACGGTGAGCGTATCGGGCGTGACCTATCCCTCGCTGACCTTCCGGCGCCTCGTTGCTCCAAGCGAGATCGACTACGGGATGGACTTTGGAACGGGACTCGCCAGCTGGCTCCCGCAGGATACCGCCGTCCTTCAGGTCGGCGCGGCGGAACCTGTCGCCGGTCTTCCGCAACTGGAGACCGTGACCCTTCGCGGGCCGACTCCGGTCGCCGGGAATCCCGCGGGTTTCCTCCGTTTGAGGGTCAAGCCGGGCAACGATTACATCCCTGCCATCCGCGAGTTGGCGCTTCCCGGATTCGTTTCGGGGGGCTTGAGCAATCTCGAGCGTCCCGCACCGCCCGGTCGCTACGAAAAACGCTACCGGCTCACCGGTCTCACGCCGGGCGCGGCGGTGGGCCTTTCGCTCCGTTCCTCCCAATTCGATGCCGGGCTTTCGATCATCGATGAGAACACCGGGGCCCTGGTCGTCGACGATACGGGCAATTCGGGAGGAGGCACCGACGACCGATTGACCTTCACGCCGCAGGCAGGGCAGAGCTATCTCGCCCGTGTGACCTCCGATTCGGCCGCCGGCACCGGCGACTTCCTCCTCGCGTTATTCGCGTCCTATGACGGCCTGCCGACGATCTCGGGAAATTCCAGCGTCGGCGGAAGCCTCGCCACTACCGATCCGGTCGACCCGCTTTTCGTTCCGAGCATCTTCTACAAGGACGACTTCCTGCTCACCAACGTTTCCATTGGAAGCTTCGTCGCGCTGCGAATGACCTCCGGAATTTTCAATGCCTACCTGGAAATTGTGAATGCGGAAACGGGGGTTCTCGTTCTCGCCGACGATGATTCCGCGACGGGTGGCGGCACGGACGCCTACATCAATTTCGTTGTCGGATCGAACGTCCCGATGCTCGTCAGAGCCACCTCCTCGAATCCCTTCGAGACCGGCGCCTACACCATTACCCGCGCCGCCGGCGCGACGCTCGCGGTGCCCCAGACGCGCGCGGGAAGCCTGGCCGGCACCGACCCCATCGACCCGAATTTCACGCAATCCTACTTCCGCGACGACTACTACTTCCCGAACCTCGCCGCGAACCAGTCGGTGACCGTTTCCGTCGCCTCGCCTACCATCGATCTCTTTCTTGTCCTTGTCGATGGGGTGACGGGAGCGACGCTTCTGGAGGTCGACGATCAGTTTCCGGGGACTCCGGAATCCTTTACCTTCACGCACCTGGCGGGAGAACACCGCATCCTCCGCGTCACTTCCTACGATCCCCTGGAAATCGGCAACTACACGATCACGACCTCGACACCGTAGCAGGAGACTGCGGGGAGCACGGCAGCGGCGCGGTGCTCCGGCATCCGTATGCCAACATCGTGTTTGGCCTCGCCGATGATGAACGCGCCCGTTCCCGAATTCCATCCCGCTGGAACCCCTAAGCGAACATCCCTCGGGTCCGCATTACGGCGGCGGCGACCTGCTCCACTTCCTCGAGGCTGTTGTAGAAAGCGAAAGAGGCCCGTGCCGTTCCGGCCACTCCGAGGACTTTCATGAGCGGCTGCGCGCAATGGTTTCCGGCCCGGATGGCGATGCCTTCGGAGTCGAGAATCGTGCCGAGATCGTGCGGATGCACGCCTTCGAGGGAGAAGGAAACGACGCTCGCCCGCCGATGCGCGCCGATGCCGTGGATCGTGATGCCGGGAATCGCGGCGAGCGCCGCCTCAGCGGCTTCACGCAGGGTATTCTCGCGCGTGACGATCGTCTCCCAGCCGACCGTATCACGCAGGTAATCGAACGCGACCGCGAGCCCAATCGCCCCGCTGATATTCGGCGTCCCGGCTTCGAAACGCTCGGGCGGACGCTTGTAGGTCGAGCGCTCGAAAGTCACCCGCTCCACCATATCGCCGCCGCTCTGGTAAGGCGGCATTGCGTCGAGCAGGCGCTTCTTTCCCCACAACACACCGATGCCGTCGGGCCCGTAGACCTTGTGCCCCGAGAAGGCGTAGAAGTCACAGCCGAGCGCCGCCACATCGACCGGCCCATGGGCCACGCCCTGCGCCCCATCGACCAGCACCGGCAGCCCGCGTTCCTTCGCGATGGCCACCATTTCGGCCACCGGATTGATCGTTCCCAGCGCGTTCGAGATATGCGTGAAGGCGACCATTTTCGTGCGCTCGTTCATCAGTTCCCGGAAAGCCGCGAGATCGACCTCGCCCGTCGCGGTGATCGGCGTCGCCACGATCCGCGCGCCCGTTTCCTCCGCCACCCGCTGCCACGGCACGATGTTCGCGTGGTGCTCCATCACGGTGAGCAGGATTTCGTCGTCCGCCTTCAGCTGCGGCGCGAGGAACGCGCGCGCGACCAGATTGATCGCCTCCGTCGTCCCCCGCACGAAGACGACCTCCGCCGGCTCGAAGGCGCCGATCCGCCGCGCCACCGCTTCCCGCGCGCGATCATAGGCATCCGTCGCCTGCACGCTCAGGTAGTGCACGCCCCGGTGGATGTTCGCGTTCTCCCGCTCGTAGAAGCGCGAGACCGCGTCGATCACGACCGACGGCTTCTGCGTGGTCGCCGCATTGTCGAGATAAACGAGCGGATGCCCCTGCACCTTGGTGCCGAGGATGGGGAAGTCGCTGCGGTGGGGGGAAGCGTTGATTGGTTGATGGGTTAATTTGTTGATGGGGAGGCCCTTGCTACCTGTCCTCCCTGATCCCTGTTACTTTCTCGCTAAGCGATATTCGTGAACACCTTCTGCACGTCCTCGTCATCCTCCAGCCGGTCGATCAAGACCTCGATTTCCTCCAT
>JAHEDC010000135.1:0-1506 GCA_024641425.1 Verrucomicrobiales bacterium
TGCCCGAGGTCGTCGCCACCTTCGAGGACGGCTCCCGCAAGACCCTCTTCGCGTTCTACCCCGACGAGGTCTCGTTCCGCCCGTCCGAGTTCGTCGGCCTCACCGAGCAGGAGGCCCACACCCTCTTCCAGCAAAAGGACACCGCCTACCTCCGCGTGTGAAAGAGCAACCCGTCCCCGGGGCTCCGCCACGCGCGGGGCTCCGGGGCAGGCGGGTTGTTTTTATCTCGCCGGGCTGCGCCGCCCCACCCGTTTCTGGAGGGCATGCCGGCCCATTGGACGAACCTGGTCGTGGCAAATTTGCCTGTCACGCGTACATCACGTTCAGAACCCAGGTTCGCGGTGACGACGGGACAACTGGAACAGCTCGCGGCAAACGAAAGCGGGCCGCAAAAGTTCCTTTCCCTTGACTTCGCCCGCTTTCGTTATTGGATCCAAAACACCCCCGTTCATCGAGAATCAACAACCCACGGCATATGAATACTAATCGCATTGTTCTTCTTTCCTCCCTGGGCGCCGGCGCGCTCCTCCTCGCTGGCTGCGTCACGACCGAAACCGGTGGAGACTCCACGTCCAGCCCAACCGCCGGCGACGCCCTCGTGGCCGGAACCGACTATCATGCGACGGGAACCATTCCCTGTTCCATGGGCGACGGGCAGCCCACCGGAAACTGGCCCTTCGGCGTGAAACGGGAAGGCAACGGATCCGCGACGGTCACGGTGACGAAGCCAGACGGGCGGACGCGGTCGATTTTTTTCGAGAACGGCCGGGCCATTGACGCCGACGTCAGCCAGGCAGACCCCGGCGCCTTCAGTGCCTCGAAGCAAGGTGACCTGCAGATCGTCCTGATCGGCCGGGAGCGGTATGAGATTCCCGATGCCGTGATCTACGGCGACTGATGCGTTTCCCGCGGATTCGACCTCTTTCGGAAGCGGGAGCGAACACCGCCGCCGATGAACATCGCTTCGGCGACGCTTGTCCGAAAGCCGTTGGGCTGACCGGAGGGCGCGGGAAAGCGGGGTGCGCGGTCAACTGCGTTTTAGGATTGCCATTCGCTTCAGGAAGAAGGAGCATCCCCTTGCGGTCACAGTCACGACCGACAACCACAAACCATTCGCAGATCATGGAAATACTTATTCAGATTCTCATCGGCGCCCTGGGAGGAAATGGAGCGGGACTGCTCCTCAAGAAACTGAGTCTCGGAACCCTCGGCAATACGATCGCCGGGATCCTTGGTGGAGCGGGAGGCGCGCAGTTGCTTGCCATGATCAAGCCCGCCCTGACCGAGGGGCTTGGCGGGCAGATCGGAAGCGCCGGAGTCGGCGGGGCGGTCGTGATGGCGATCGTGGGCGCCATCAAGAAGGCGATGAGCAAGTAACCGCGCGGGTTTCTTTCTTTTCAGTCGGGAAGCCCTCCGGAATCAGACCCCGTACCCACCATCCGGCCATTCGAGTTCGTTAGCCTCACCGAGGAGGAGGCCCACACCCTCCTGCAGCAAAAGGACACC
>JAHEDC010000135.1:1516-9037 GCA_024641425.1 Verrucomicrobiales bacterium
GCGGGCAGATCGGAAGCGCCGGAGTCGGCGGGGCGGTCGTGATGGCGATCGTGGGCGCCATCAAGAAGGCGATGGGCAAGTAATCGCGCGGGTTCCGCCTTCATTCAGCGGAAATCCTTCCGGGATCAGACCGTGCACCCCCGGCCATTCGAGTTCATCGGCCTCACCGAAGAGGACGCCCACACCCTCTTCCAGCAAAAGGACACCGCCTACCTCCGGTTGTGAAAGGAGAGTGCCGGTTCCGCCGGGGCTCCGCCACGCGCGGGGCTCCGGGGAGGGCATCCCATTTTCACCTGGTTAGCCGCCGCCCCTCCGTCGGCACGCTTTGACGGAGATCGTCCCCCTGCACAGCCTCATGTCCGAGAAGATCGAGTCCCTCCGCTCCTGGGCGAGAGGCCGGGGAATGGGAAGCGAAAGCTCGATCTCTGAAGCCATCCCCCACCGAACCAAAAGGCAGCCCCCGCCTCCGGGCGGAGGCACGTCATTTTAGTTCTTGGAACTCGTC
The DNA here is from genome assembly GCA_024641425.1 of Verrucomicrobiales bacterium. Lineage (GTDB taxonomy): Bacteria > Verrucomicrobiota > Verrucomicrobiia > Verrucomicrobiales > DEV007 > JAHEDC01. The sequence goes on from JAHEDC010000135.1 coordinate 2,022, forward strand.
GGGAGCGATGAATGAAAAGCGTGCACTTGTTTCGCCCCCTTCCAAATTCGCTCGACAGGCACCGCGGGACGCCGGGGTTGAAAATGTAATTTTCGAGCAGTATTTCGGTGAGGCGATGACACGCCCTGCGCGGATGCTGGAACTGGCGCTATACCTGGAGCCCGGAGGGAATACCACGAATAGACGCGAACGGATACCATCGAGGGGAGGAGGGCCGCTTCCGAAAGTGACGCGGCTCTCGTACTGAATGGCGCGGGGATTGGCGTGGCGCCGGCACGCGATCCGGCGTCGGTGATCATGCATGAGAGAGTGGGCTCGACGAATAATTGCGTGCTGGAGCGGAATTGGATTGCAGCCGACCAAGCATTTTTTTGAAACATTCGCAGCGATTTTGCATATCTCACTCTGTGAAAGCCAGGGAAACGCGTGTTGCCGCGGCCGGTGGCAGAACAATTGAACCGAAACTTTACCGATGAAGAGATTGAAGCGCCAATGGTGTACGACGATGGGAATCCTCAGCGTGGCGGGAATCGCGGGAGCCGCGCCACCCGCGAACGACAACTTCGCGAACGCGATCAATCTCGGGAGCGCCGCGACCGTGAATGCGACCGGCGACAATACCGAGGCGACTCTCCAGTCCGGCGAGCCGGACGCGCCGTATGGCGAGCGCACAGGAACGGTATGGTATAGTTGGACGGCTCCGGTCTCGGGATGGGTGCAGATCGATACACTCGGTTCGGGGTTTGATACCGTGGTTGGTGTCGGGTCGGGATCCACGATTGGAGACTACGTGGAGATTGTTTTCAACGACGAACGGCTCAACGGATATCTGTTGCCCCCGTTCGAGGGCGAGAGCCTGTTGATGTTCCAGGCGCAGGCAGGGACGGTTTACCGCATTGCCGTCGGCGGCTGGTTGGGAAATGAGGGACCGTTTTCCCTCCACATTCTTCCAAGTGCGGGCCCGGCATCGATGATCGTCTCGGCCACCGTTGCGCCGGGGAGCGTGGACGTAACCGACGGTCCCGCAGAGGCGACGCTCACGATCAACGTTCAGGGTTCGGTGGCAATCGGGTATGTCGACATCGGTCTTTACAGCAGCGATGGGCGATACATTGCCGGCACAGGCTTGAGCGATTTCGATCTCACGGCTGGAACCACCCAGAATGGGACATGGGAGGGCACGATTGAAATACCGAGATACCTTGCGCCCGGCGATTACGGCATCAATTTAACCCTGAACGACTTCGAGACCGTCGCCAGCTACGGGCACTCGTATGACGCGTTCCTGCCCTTTCCCGCCGGAGGGGCGCGGACGATCACGGTGGTGAACACGGGGGCGGTCGATTCCCAGGGGCCGGAAGTCACGGCGTTCTCGGTGAGTCCCGCATCGGTGGACGTAACTTCGGGCTCCGGCATGGTGTTGTGCGCGTTCACCGCCATCGATGCCCTGGCCGGGGTGCGTGGGATCAGTGTTTCCATCGTGGACGCGTTCGATTTCCCCGTCGCAAGCGGCTTCGCGAATCCGGATATGGATTTCGGTGGACTCACCAGTGGTGACGCGAATTCCGGGACGTATTCGATCATGATCGAAGTTCCGCAGGGAACCGCCGCCGGGACGTATTACTTTTCCACTTCCAGCACCGATGCGGTTTCGAATTCCAACGAGCAAAGCTCGATTCCGGGAGGAGGCTTATCGGATGGGCCGCTTCCTGGAAATGCCATGCTTACGATCACCAACGGCGCTCCTGCAGGTTCGCTTTTCGATCAGTGGGCGAGCGGAAGCGGGCTGGTTCCCCCGTCGGACGGCGAGACTGCGATTCCCTTCCAAGACGGCGTCGAGAACCTTCTGAAATATGCCTTCAACATGGACGGATCCGTCCCGGACCACCATGTCCTGGTGCCGGGTAGCGGCCAATCCGGGTTGCCGGCGATCTACCGGAGTCCTGGCGGAATCACGGTGGAATATGTGGCCCGCAGCGGAACGGCCACCGATAGCCGCCTTTCTTACACCGTGGAGACGAGCACCAGCGGCGCGGGCTTTCTGCCATCCGGCATCGCCGGTCTTCCAACGCCGATCAATGGCTCCTGGAGCAGGGTGCGGGTGGAGATTCCCGAGCCGCCGGGAGGGATCATCCTTGCCCGGCTTTCCGTCGCTTACGCGCCCTGAGAGCCCACCGCCTGGCTTGATCGTCCCCCACCCCGGCGCGTTCTTGAAAGCGATGATGCCTTCGCCGGGGGCGAGTTTCTGGGAGCTCCACGGGAAGATCGGGCAGTTGGCCTTGGAGCTGGAGTGGCTGCAAAAATAGCCAGGTCATTGGGACTGTAGCCGAAATGCGCGCGGACGGGAGGTCTACCGCAAGTGGATCCACCGGCGGGTGGCGGTGAGGGAGATAGGATCGATAGCCCCCGGTTCACGCACCGGCCGTCCGTCGGCGGGCACCGGGAGAGCTGGTTCGCGCTCTATTCTACAAAAGGGAACGCCCGCGCTGCAGGCTGCGTCCGCCGCCTGAGGCTCCGGGAGTGTCACGAGGCACCCAACGAGTTCGGAGGGAGGGGCCCCGGTGGGGCGATCGAGGCCTTCCGGGACTGAGGGGAAAGGAATGTGATGCCCCCGGGGGGCTGGGCTGGATTTCGGGCAATGGTTATGCGAGAATCCTCCCCGGCGAGCATCCGCGAGCGGAACCAGAAAAACTAGAACCCGCCCTGCCAGGCTCAGAGACGACACCTTTATTTCCGGTCTCCGTGGTTCAAGAACGGGGGCCACCTCATTTTGCATCCCGATTCCATCCCATCCGATTCCCCGGGGCTTCCGTTCCAAACATTCAACTTTCCACCCACCCGCTGGTCGCTCGTGCAGCGGGCCGCCTTCCGCGGCGACGGTGGCGATCCCGACATGAACGAGTTCTGCCGGATCTACTGGTATCCTCTCTTCGCGGCTGCCAGGCGGATGGGACAATCGCCGGAGGATGCCTGCGACGCCGTGCAGACGCTCTTCGCCGGGCTCATCGCGAAGGAGATCCTCCGGCGCGCCGATCCCGGGCGCGGACGCCTGCGGTCGTGGCTCCTGACCCTACTCCAGAATCAGATCCGCAACGGCGTCCGCGCCGCCCGCGCCGCCAAACGGGGCGGCGGACAAGTGCCGTTCGCCCTCGACTCCGCTGCGGCCGAGGCGGCCTTCGCGTCCGACCCCAACCTCCACGAGGATCCCGCCGTCGCGTGGAACCGCAACCTCGCGGCCGCCCTGCTCGACGAAACCGTGGAAGCTCTCGCTTCGACCTACAAGGCAACGGGCAAGGAGGCGCTCTTCGAGGCCCTGCTTCCCGCCCTTGAGGGACCGCTGCCGGATGCCACCTGGCAGGAAACCGCCGAAGGCCTCGGCACCACCGCCAGCGCCCTCCGCATGGCCGTGTTCCGGCTGCGCGGCCGCTTCCGCCGGAAGCTCCGCGCGAAAGCCGCCGCCGCCCTCGGGGTGAGCGACGGCCCCCTGCTCGACCGCGAACTCCGCGATCTCTTCAGCGGCGGGCTGTGACAAATCCCCGCCCACCGCGTATCATCCTGGGTAAGCCTATGCCCGGTCCCCCTTCCTCACCCGCTCCGCGACCGATCGCCCGCGGCCTCGACCTCGGGGCCCTCGCGGCCATGGGGCTGGAAACGACGGAGGGACCGCCGCCCCCGGACATGCCCGGCTACGAAATCGAGTCCCTTCTGGGCTCCGGCGGACTCGGGCACGTCTGGAAGGCCCGCCGGATCGCCGACGGAGCCACGGTCGCCCTCAAACTCCCCCACCGCGCGGATCCCGCCTTTGCCGAGCGCCTAGCCGACGAGGCCGAAAGCCTCCGCATGCTCCGGCACCCTCACATCCTCCGTTGCCTCAGCCACGGCGAACTCCCCGGTGGCCATCCTTGGCTGGCGCTTGAATTCGTGGACGGGGCACCGCTTTCGGCCCTTATTCCGCAGGGCGGGTTCGCCTGGGAGGAATCGCTGGCCCATTTCCGCCGCATCGCCGCCGCCGTCATCCACGCGCATGAAAGCGGCGTGCTCCACCGCGACCTCAAGCCCAGCAATGTCCTCATCGGGCACGACGGCTCGCTCAAGGTGGCGGACTTCGGCCTCGCCCGTCCGGTGGAGGAGCGCATGGTCACGTTTTCCCTGACCCTTTCCGGCCATGTCGCGGGCACCGCGGAATACCTCGCGCCGGAATGCTACGCGCACGCCTATCAACCCGCCGCCGCCGCCGACATCTACGCGCTCGGCATCATCCTCTACGAACTCCTCGCCGGTCATCCTCCCCGCGGGGCCTGGATTCCCGTCTCGCAGCGGAAACAGGTGGATATCCGCGTGGACGACCTCATCCGCCGCGCCCTGGCGCCCGAACCGGCGCAACGCTTCGGCTCGGCGCAGGCAATGCTCGGCGAACTCGAGCGCATCGCCCGCACCCCGCCGCGCTACGCCGGCACCCCGCGCCTGAACCGCGCCGTGCACTTCATCGACTTTCTCTGGACGGCCACCGGCCTGTTTCTGCTTCTCGGCTCCTTCGGCATCGTCGCCCGCGTGCAAAAGTACGGCATCGGACTGCCGGTGGACCTCATCGGCACAGAAACCCCCCGCATCGGCGCGTTCCAGGGCATTTTCCTCCTCCTCGCGACCGCCGCCCCGTTCTGCCTCTGGCAACTGATCCGCCTCTGGCGCTTTCGACGCGTGCCCCTGCGCGAATCCCTGCCCTCCCCGTTCGGATTGAAACTCGGCACAACCCGCGTCGCCGCCCTCTCCGTTTTCCTCGCCCAGACCCTCCTTGTTGCCGCGCCCGCCGGGTTCGGCGCCATCGCCTGGCGCGACGCCTGCGGACACTGGCTCAAGGAGGGCGATGCTCCGTGGTCGCAGGGGCTCGTGGTCACCGTCGGCTACCGCGGCATGGTGGCCCACAATCCGTGGGACTGGCCGGAGGACGGCAAGGAGTACTCGCTTCGCGAGCGCTCCGGCTGGATCACCGACCCACTCAGCAGGCAACTCGATCACACCTCGTTCTTCCCCGGCTTCATCCCCCGGGCCATGGCCGGACTCGCCATCCTCTACGCGGCCACGATTGCCCTCACGGTCCTCGCCGCGATCCTGAAATGGTGGCGCTTCCGCAAATGGGGGCAAGCCGCCGCCTTCCTCGCGCTCGCCGGACTGACCGGCCGCGTCGTCCACGCGGAATCCCGGCAATACCGGATGAACCGCGCCCGCTCGACCGCGGAATGGAACGTCGATCTTTGGAACCACGAATTACACACGCGCAAGGCCACCGACGCCCGCGGCTGGCTCTTTCCTATCGAAAACCCACCCTCATGGGAGAATCCGCCCCCGGAACTGCTCTCCTGCTACGCCGCCAGCGTGACCTTCGACGACGGTCCCGCGCGCTCCGGCCAGGCGGTGGCGGAATACCTCGCCGCCCACGCCGCGCAGTCGCGGGCCGCCAATCGCCGCGCCCTCGAAATCAAAACCGAAGCGACCCCCGACGGCCCCATTTCCTCCAACCGGTTCATCGCCCAGGTTTATTACGAGGACTTCACCGATCCCCCCGGGGCCCCGGCCACCGGGGGCCTCGCCATCCTGGTGCTCCATGGCAATGTCCTCCCCAAAGTCGGAGCCGAAATCACTTCCCAATCCGTAATCCGGCGCGAACTCTGGTCCGTCGAGCCCCGCCCGCTCGGTGCATCGGACGCCCGCGCCTGGGCGGAGGCGTTCCTCGCCGCCCTCACCACCCCGCCCGTCCCGGGCGCGCCCGACCCGCTCCACGCCCTCTTCCTCCCCGAAGTTCCCGCCTTCAACGGCAACGGACCCCCGATCAACCCCAGGCCAAGGGAAGCCATCCTCGACCCTCTCCGCGACGCCTGTCTCCGCGGCCTGCGCCCCCGGCTCGTCCGCCCCCCCGCCCCCGCCACCGATCTCCCCGGAGCCCGCCGCCGGATCGCCCTCGAAATCGAAGACCGCGGCCAACAGTCCGCCTGGTCCATCGACCTCATTCCCCAAGACGGCCGCTGGCTTGGCGTCCGCCTGGAGTTCTGAGACCGGCCGAAACCCGTTTACCCGGACGGGGGCGGCAACCCGCCCGTGTCGCCTGCACTTCGGTGCGCGTGATCCGGCAACCACCACGACCACCCTGCCCCCCGCGCCGCACCGCGCGGGCCTCGAAAGTGTCCGGCAGGGTGTGACAAAAATCACCCCTTTGCGTAGAAAGGCATGGGTTTCCCCTTCCTTCCGCGGAGCCCTACTTCCACAACCTCACGCGCAACCATCCCTCTACTCCTTTCCGGATCCGCAAGATGAATCCCAGACGCCAGCCCGCCTCCCTTGTCCCGCACACCCGATTACCGCCACTCCGCCCGGAGATGACGACCTCTCTCCCAAGGAGGCTCCTCCATTCCGTGTCGCGACGGCTCTTTACGGCGACTCTCCCATTCGTGTGCGGCTTGCTCGGCACCCCGCGGACCTCAGGGCAATCGTTCGAAGGAGTCGTTCACGGTATCTGCCAACTGGCCCCCTACCCATATGAACACCGTGTTTTTTACCGGAAGCAATAAGGGAACGGGGAGGCCTTCAGCGATAGCGAGATCAATTTCGCGCCATACGAAAACGCCTCCATAAGCCCCTCCTATGCTGCCAGCGTCCCGCATATCGGCGCCAACAAGCGCACCTACAGGCTCGAGGTGGATTCAGAATGTTCTGGCGCTGCTAACACATACAGCGCCTCCTCTGGATCTATCTTCTCTGGAATTTCTTCTTATTCTTCCCAATTCGGGGTTCGTATACTCGATTGGCTGTCCGTGGAGAACGAGCCGCGCACCGGCAATGTCAATCAGCCTGTCGGCCCGATGAAAGTGCGTTTTTCATTTCTTGTCAGAGCCTACTCACCCAATGGAGCCCCATTCTATGTTGAACGCGAACCTCCCTATTATCCGTCAAGAATAGGTGCGTTTGTCCAACTGTATGCCGGATGTGGGATCGTAGGGCAGTCCGTCGGCATGGAGGGTGCC
>JAHEDC010000135.1:9047-13162 GCA_024641425.1 Verrucomicrobiales bacterium
CTTCCGGTAGCCCAAGTGTTCAAATCAGCGTTGCTCGATTTTGAGTTCGACCACCCCTTTAATTTTTCCGCGAACCTTGCTGTCATCAACAGTGCGGGTGACAATTCTGATCCATTTTCTCATCATGTAACTCGACGCGCCTTTCGCGCCCAGATGTGGTATGCAGGTGCTGAAGTGTTTGATGGGCAGGGCAATACGGTCGACCCGAGTCGCTGGAAGATCTATCGGACCGGCGCGGTGTCCGGCGAACCCGGATTTCCTATTCCCGGAGAACCAATTGACGACTACCCCTTGCCTCCAACCATCATCGAGCAGCCTGAGAGCGCCTCGGTGCTCCTGGGAGGATCGCGAACATTCGACGTCACCGCGTTCGGAAGCGCACCGTTTGCCTATCAGTGGCAGTTCAACAATGCGGACATCCCGGGCGCCACCTCCAGCAGTCTCACCCTCGACAATCTCACCCTCGCCAACCAGGGCAGCTACCGGGTGCTGGTGCGCAATCCGTATGGCAGTCAATACAGCGATCCGGCAACGCTGACGGTCGCTTTGACGCATACCCTGGGTCTTTACGATTCCGGAGTAGGAGCCGACCGCCTTCCGCTTGCCGATGGGCAACCGGATCTGCACTACCAACTGCGCGTCAATCCCGACGGGACGGACCAGATCCCGGCAATGGTCCAGGATTCGCTGGTCTTTCCTCTTGTCGCGGGGCCATGGGTGGCGAATTCTGCAACCTCCAAATGGGTGGGGCCTCGCCCGAACACCTCGGGCGCCGCAGGAGAGACGGTGGATCACGGGGCTGGAGCCGGAGTTTACGTCTATCGCACCACCGTTGATTTGACGGGTTATGCGCCTGCGGGCATCACCATCACGGGAAACTGGGCGACCGACAATGTGGGACTGGACATCAAGGTCAACGAGGGCAATCCACTGGTGGCCGATTCCTCCACCGGCCAGACGAACCAGGCGGAGTTCACCGCCTTTACAGGTTTCACCCTGAACAAGTCGAATTCCACTTTCGTCAACGGAGTCAATACGATCGATTTTCATGTGAAGAACTCGGGCCCTGGCGCCGGATATACCGGTCTCCGAATCTCCGGATTGACCGCCAGTGTTGCCAGCGGGAGCCTTGCCTCATGGAAGACCGTGAACGCTCCCGGCCAAGCCGATGAGGAGGATGCGGACGGTGACGGACTGACGACGTTCTGGGAATATGTGGGTGGCGGCATACCGGGTGAGGGTGATTCCGGGCGTCTCCCGACGGCGGCCACGGAATCGTTCACGGTGGACGGAGTCGCCGCGGAATACCCGACGCTCAACGCAACGCTTCGCCGCGACATCCCGGACGTGCAGTTGTTTCCGGAATCGGGCGCGGATTTCTCCACCTGGGCGGCGGACATGGTCTTCGTGCGCCGCACCGAGAACGCCGACGGCACGGACACCTGGACCTGGCGGCACACGCACCCGCTGGGCGGCTTATCCCGTGTCTTCATGCGCCTGCGCGCGCTGGTACCATGACGCGGAAACCCCAAGCCCAATGGTCGCAGCCTGTGAGCCGCCGCTCGGGATCAGGATTGAAATCCATCGGTAAATCGGTCAGACGGACGTCCTGGGAGTTTATAGATACGATCTAGTCCGATGAAGCCGACTATCGCAAAAGCAACGGGCGTATCGCCGATTGGCCACAAGCTCGCGGTATTCATGTTCACCGATATTGCGGACTCGACACTTCTGAAACAGCCATCGGGGCTTGGAGCTGTTGGATACGCGACGCTTGCGCAAACGCACGATGCGCTCTTTCGGGAAATTGTATCAGAGATTCCCGGTGCCGAGATCCTAAAGGATGTCGGCGACGGTTTCATGGCGACTTTTCCGACGGCGTCGGATGCGGTGGTCGCCGCCCTGTTGTTTCAGTATGAGATTGCAACGGATCCGGCATTTTCGTCGAAGGGCCATCACATTCGGGTTCGAATTGGGATTCACGAGGGAGAGGTGTCGGTGTTGGATCCCGATATTCACGGCAAGCCAAAGCTGGTCGGGCCGGCGGCGGACATGACGGCGCGATTGCAAGCGCTGGCTTTGCCGGGGCAGATCTTGCTTAGCAGGGCGGCGTTCGACAACGCGCGGCAGTTCGTCAGGCGGCACCCGGTGCGGGGAGCTTCACTTGCGGGGGCGTGCCCGGTCCTGCACTGGGACGCGCGGGGACATTATCGATTCAAGGGCGTCGAGGATCCACAGGAGGTTTTCGAAGTCGGGGCCGAGGGAATGTCGCCGAATCAGCCGCCGCCGGATTCGGAGAAGGGAAGGTATGTCGGGTCGCCCGATGACGAGGCCATGCGGGGGTGGCGGCCCGCGGCGGGACAGGCTATTCCTGGTCGGGCCGGCTGGGTCGTCGCCACACAGCTCGGCGAGGGGGGCTTCGGCGAAGTCTGGCTTGGGCAACACGTGAAGACCCAGGAAAGGCGGGTTTTCAAGTTTTGCTTCGATTCGGATCGGTTACGCTCGTTCCGGCGCGAGATCACATTGTTTCGCCTATTGCGCGAGGCCTTGGGAGAGCGCCCCGACATCGCCAAACTGCATGAATTCCAATTTGATAAGCCACCCTTTTTGCTGGAAAGCGAATACAGCGAGCTTGGAGACCTGGCGGCTTGGGCGGAGTCGCTCGGCGGAATCGGAAAGGTAGCTCTGGAGCAAAGGGTGGATCTCGTTGCACGGATCGCCGAGGCGGTCTCGGCGGCCCATTCGGTGGGCATCTTGCATAAAGACCTGAAACCGAGCAATATATTGATGTTCAAGTCTCCCGGGGGTGCGGTTCGGCCGCGGCTTGCGGACTTCGGCATCGGTATTTTGATTGACCGCACGCGTTTGGATGGGCACGGCGTGACGCTTGCGGGGTTTACGCATAGTATGCTGACCGACAACCAGTCAAGCCGGACGGGCACGCGCCTTTACGCACCACCGGAACTGGATGTGGGCAAGCCCTTCACGGTGCAGGGCGACGTGTTCGCGCTGGGGGTGATTCTGTATCAGATGGTCGTCGGTGATCTGGAGAGACCGCTGGGGGTCGGCTGGGAACGTGATGTCGAGGATGAACTTCTCCGTGAAGAGATTCGCTCATGGGCGGATCGTGATGCCGCGCTGAGACCGAAGAGCGCGTCGGAACTAGCGGAGCGACTGCGTACTCTCGGCGCGCGGCGGGAATCCCGTGCTCGCGTCGCAGCGGAGCAAGTCGCTCGAAAGCGGCTGGAAGAGCAGGCGGCAGCCGCCGAGACACGACGACGACGCATGACGGCGCTTGTGGTGCTTGCACTGGTGCTGTCGGGCCTTACCATCCTCACTTATCTTCAAAGGGCGGAAGCGGTCGCGCAGCGAAGCGAGGCGGAACGGCAGACCGGGATCGCGCGGGAAAATGAGGCGGAAGCGACGAAGCAGAAGCGTGCCGCCGAACTTAGCACTCTTGCCGCGAACCGGGAAAGCGCCATTGCGGACAGCGCCAATGATTTCCTGAACAATCAGCTGATCGGGTCACTTGACCCGGATCGGGCGCAAGGAAAGGAGATCACTGTTCGAGACGTCGTGACGCAGGCGCTCTCTGAACTTGATGCGCATCCTCCGACGGAGTCGGCCGTCGAGCAGCGCCTCCGGCTCACCTTGGGGCAATTGCTCGCCAGTATGGGCGAGGAGGAGGGCGGCCGGGATCAACTTCGGCGCTCTCTCAGACTAGCGGAGCAACTTTATGGCGAGCAGAGTCTTCGTGTCGCGGAAGTACTGGAAGTCATCGGCGGCCAGGGCGATCCTTTTCTTACCGCTTCAAACCGAAACGAGCCTGTCGAGTCCCTTGAACGAGCACTCCTCATTTACCGCGCTTTGGGAGTGACCGATGCGGACCACATCGCCCGGGTCGAGGCGGATCTCGCCGTCGCGCGGAAGTATGTGGAAGGTGGCGTCTTGAGCGAATTTGATCCCCTTACCCTGGGAATGATCGCTACCGCGAGGGGAAAAGGGGAGTCGATCGAGGAAGTGCGCCAGGTTTCGGAGCGGGCGCTGGCGCAGATTGGAAGCTTATGGGAGGCGGGGGATCAGCAGGGAGCGCTTGCTGCGGTCCGAGACTACAC
>JAHEDC010000136.1 GCA_024641425.1 Verrucomicrobiales bacterium
GCTCGCCGTGGTAGTAGGCCTGGTTCATAAGGTGGCAGCAGATGGCGCTGCGACCGCCGACGCCCTCGTGGGTGATGGGCTGCTTCCGGGATTTCATGGCGTCGATGAAGTCGCGGATGTGATCCTGGCTCCGATAAAGGGCGACTTTCGGGCTTTCGCCAAGGATTTCCTTCTCGGCCTTGATGAGCTGGGCTTCGAGGGAAGTCTTGTCGACCTTGGGGTCAAGGAAGCGGGCCTTGGTCTCGCCGCCTTGGGAGAGGGCGAAACGACCGCGGGTGACCTGGACCTCGCCTTCGCTGCCGAAGAAGTGGACGCCAATGCTGTCGCCGTGGGTGACGGGCGTGCCATCGGCGTAGACGAGGGTGGCGCCGCGCTTGGACTTCTCCGTCCAGCCCTCGGGCGGGCGGGACTCGACGGGTCCGCTGTCGTCCATGCCGAGTCCCCACTGGGCGATGTCGATGTGGTGGGCGCCCCAATCGGTGACCATGCCGCCGCCGTATTCCCGGTAGTTCCGCCAGTCGGGGAAGTGGTTGTGGACGCCGCGCGGGCTGAGGACGGAGCTGTAGCCACGTTTCTCGGCGGGGCCCTGCCAGAAGTCCCAGTCGAGGCCGGGCTCCATGTCCTCCGTCGGGAGGTCGCAGGGGCGGCCGGGATCGCCAAAGCTGACGATGACCTTCTCGACCTTGCCGATGTGGCCGTTGCGGACGAGTTCGGCGGCGACGCGGAATTCCTTCATCGAGCGCTGCATGGAGCCGGTCTGAAGGACGCGCTGGTTGGCGGGGACGGCGGCGATGACGGCCTTGGCTTCCGCGATGTTGTGGGTGAGCGGCTTCTCGCAGTAGACGTCCTTCCCGCTACGGAGGGCGGCGAGGGTGATGAGAGCATGCCAGTGGTCGGGAGTGGCGATGCAGACGGCGTCGATGTCATCGCGTTCAATGATTTGGCGGAAGTCGTTGGAGGCCTCGCAGCCTTTCCAGCCCTCGGGCTTTTTCTCGGCGTAGCGCTTGATGACCTGCTGCTGGGCGTTCTCGCGGCGGGTGGTATCGACATCGCAGACGGCGACGACGGAGATGTCATCCTGGGAGAGGAAGTTCCCGAGGAGCCCGCCGTTTTGCTTGCCCATGCCGATGAAGCCCATGGTGAAGCGGCCGCTGGGCGGGGTGTCGGCGGACCAGACGCGACCGGGAAGGAGGAAGGGCGCGGCGGCGACGGCGGCGGTGGACTTGAGGAAGGAACGACGGGTGGGGGTTTTCATGATGAAGGGATTGCTCGGATTCGGGATCTGTGGGTAAAGTGGATCAAACCACACGCTATTATGTCCGGTCAATCCCCATCCTTACCCCCGAATGCCTCCCGCCGCCGCTTCCTCCGCAATGCGGGCGCGGCGCTGGCCTTTCCCACGATCATCCCGTCCCGCGTCCTCGGAGCGGAGGCTCCCAGCAAAAGGATCAACGTCGGCTTCATTGGCGTGGGCGACCATGGGACGAACCGCAACCTGCGCATGTTCCTCCAGCAACCGGACGCCCGCGCGCTGGCGGTCTGCGATGTCTATAAAAGCCGGATGGAGAACGCGAAGGGGATCGTGGACAAGGAGTACGGGGACAACGGGTGCGAGATGTGCGGGGACTTCCGGGAGATCCTCGCGCGGAAGGACATCGACGCCGTCATGATCTCGACGCCGGATCACTGGCACGCGCTGATTTCCGCGATGGCGCTGCGGGCGGGGAAGGATGTCATTTGCGAGAAGCCGACGTTGACGATCAAGCAGGGACGCTTCATCGCGGAGCTGGTGAAGAAGTCCGGGCGCGTCTTCCAGACTTCGACCGAGGATCGGAGTTATTTTATCTACCACCGGCTGGCCGAGTTGGTGCGGAACGGCGTCATCGGAAAGCTGGAGCGGATCGAGGTCACCCTGCCGGATGGAACGGCATCGCCGAACGAGGACGAGATTCCGGTGCCGGAGGAACTGAACTACGACCTGTGGTTGGGACCCGCGCCTGACGCGCCGTTCACGGCGAACCGGACGGAGCGGATGCACTGGAGGCATATCTGGGATTACTCGGGGGGGATTCTGACCGACTGGGGAATGCATCTCCTCGATACCGCCCAGTGGGCGAACGACACCGAGCGCAGCGGGCCGGTTTCCGTGGAAGGAAAGGGGACGGTGAACGAGGGGAGTATGTTCAATACTTTCCTGACCTATGACATCGATTACGAGTATGCCAACGGAGTGAGAATGAATGTCCGGAACGGCGGGTCGGGGATTCGGTTTGTCGGGAGCAAGGGATGGTGCGGAAGCAAGAGCTGGGACTCGGGGCTCGAGGCGAGTGCGCCGGAAATCCTGAAGGCCGAGATCCCCGCGGACGGGGTGCGCCTTTTCACTTGCAAGGGCGGGGAGCACCGCAACTTCCTTGATTGTGTGAAGTCGCGGGAAGCGCCGTATTTTCCAGCCGAGATCGGGCACCGTTGCGCCACCGTCTGTCATCTGGGAAACATCGCGATGCAGGTGGGGCGGAAGCTGAAATGGGATCCGGTGTCGGAGAAATTCCCCGACGATGCCGACGCGAATGCGAGCTTGATGATGGATCGCCCCCTGCGAGCGCCGTGGTCGATGGAGAAATCGTAGGTGGAGCGAGGCCCGATGGGTAGGCGCCTCAACGCTCCCGGTCCGCATCGCGAGTGGCCGCGACAAGAATGCGCTCTTCGGGATTCGTGTAGAGGAAATAGCAGATCACTTTGTAGACGGTGCGGCGTATCCTCTCCTTGAGGGCTCGGAGCGGGCCCCGGGTGCTGGGAAGGATCTTGACGAGATAAAGCTCCGTCTTGAACTGGACGGCATCAAAAAAGCAGAAAAGGTCGCGCATCGGCACCGCCTGGCAGTGCGTCCAGCATTCGCGGTTGAAGGCATTGATGTGGTCGGCGTTCGGTGTGGAGATGAGGATCACGCCGCCGGGCTTGAGGAGGCGCCCGATCATCGTATCGAGATACTCGGTTCGGGTGGCGATAGGCAGGTGCTCGATGACCTCGAGGAGAAGAATCGCGTCGTATTTTTCCTCCACCTCGTCAAGATCGGAGTAGCGGTGGTTGCCGCCGACCCTGTCCAGCGTATCGATGCGACCCTGGAAGCCGAGTTTCCGCAGTTTCCGTTCCGTGACCTTGTTGCCTGCTCCGATATCCAGCAAGGATCCACAATCCTTCACATGCCCGAAGATCGTCCGGTCGAAAGCGTCGATCTCGGCCGCGTAGTCGCAGGTGATGTGATGGAACTTCTGCGCATAGAAATCAGCGCGCCGGTCATGGGCGGCCCAGTAGCGATCCCAGACGGTAACGTTCGAGTCCGGAGGATTCGCGGTGGCGGCGGTCGCGTTCATATGGGGAATGGGGAGAATTCGGAGGGTGGAGTGTTGTGCCGTTGGGGCATTCGGCTTCCCTGGCAATCTTCCGCGCATTCGAGTTTCGAAAATGCGAAAATTATCATAGAATTGGAAAGTATGGTTTCAGGGAGGAATTTTGTCAACCCGGATTTCTTGAGGTGTTGGCGTAGGGCCGGGGTTGTGTCAGAGTCCGATTTCGGACGCGTCGAGGTGCGCAGTCTCCCTGACCAAGGGTAATCGCGGTCGAGTGGAATGGGGCCGCCCTTAGCGCTTCAAGAATAAGCGGGTTGTGGCGGCACCACTTGAAGGTGACGACGGCGAAAGGAATTCGAGATTGATCCGGTGTCGCCGCCCGCGCGGCTGTCAGGTAGCGACGCCCCGCGCTCGGAACGGGCCTTAGGAGTGAGGACTGACTCGACGTTCTCGTCGTGATCCCGGGTGGATGATGCGTCCTTCGGAGCGAGAACAAGGGGGATCGCAGGATTCACGAAGTCGGCATCCGAGGGGTGTCGTTTTATCCTTATCCATTCTCCTCCCCCCGGGCACGATGCACCGCGTTTCCGGGTTGGCGATCAGAAGGTCTTGAGGAAGGCGATGAGAGCGAGCTTGTCCTCGTCGGAGAGATCTTCGGCGAAGTAGTGGCCCCGGTCCTCGACCCAATCGGGGCTTTTCGAGAGGCGGAAGAGGTCGGGGCCGACGGTCTCAGCGAAGTAGTTGTAGGCGCGTTGGTCCTCGAGGCCCTCCTTCCTGATATGCTTGAAAGTGGCTCGGAGTTTCTTGAACACGGCCTTGGTCTCGGAGGCGGGGGCGTTCGGATCAAGGTTGGCAAGGGCATTGACAGGAGTGCCGGGCGGGATGGGGCCGAGTTCGATCTGACCAAGGCCGCCCGATAGCCAGAGATTGAGGGGCAGGGAGGCGACGGCGACGAAGAGGGTGAGGAAGGAGAGGATGAAGGTCAGTTTCCGACCCCAGCCCTGCTGCCGCGAGCACGCGAAGAAGAAGATACCGACGGCGGCGATGAGAATGACAAAGGGAAGGAGAATCGGCATGGCGAGGAAAGGGCGAACCCATTTGCCGGAGACTCCCTCGATGGCGATGGGGATGGAGGAACCGGGAACGCGGAAATAGCTGGTTTTGGTGGTGCGCGTGATGGACGCGAGGTTGTCCCGCTTCTCCTTCCAGAACATCTTTGTGATCGCATCGTCGAACGCCTTCATGCGGCCCTCGACGGAGGGGTCGCCGGTGAATTCACCGAGCGCGTTGTTATGAAGGAACGGCGCGGTGGCCCAAATGCTGGTCAGGGAGGGGACGCGGTAAAAGCCGGGCCCGCCACCGGGCATCGTGAAGGTCACGTCCTTTTGCGCGAAGGGGTCGTAGACCTCGATGTCTCCGACGGAAGGCGTCTTCTTGTAATCGACCGAAGAGAATTCGGCCCATACCTCGCCTTCGGTCGCGTTGTTCTGGAGCGCGCGGGCGGCGTTGGTCAGGGTGATCGTGACGGGAACGCGCTGATCGGTCGAGAGGTAATTGTTCTCGATGAAATCGGGCTTCATCACTTCCTCGCGGGCCCAGGCGAGAAACGCGTCGGTGTGCGCCCACTCCATGTGCTGCTCGACGGGGCCCTCCGTGATACCACTGTCGGCGGGCGGACGCTTGCTGGAGTGGCAGGCGATACAGTTCTCGGCGAAGACGATCTTCCCGCGGTCGACGGTGGCGGCATCCTCGGTGAGGAAGGCCTCGCCACCGGGGGCGTCCTTGAGTCGCATGGGAGTGGAGGCGCGGACGAGGAACTTCGCGACATTCCTGGCCCGGTCCTCGGTGACATTCCAAAAGACGGAATTCGTCTGCGCGGTCTCGATGCTGAAGGGCTTCTGCTTTCGGTGCCCGAGCAGGGGATTGTGGCAGATCTCCCACTGTTCGCCGAACATGCCGATGTTTACCCAAACGCGGCAGAGGGCGCCAGCGACCCCGATGGAGTCGGCGCCATCGACGAGGATGTGGGGAACCTTGCGCTTCTCCTGGCCTTTCGGATCCATGAGGAGGGCTCCGCCTTCGACCGTCTCCTCGCGGGCGATTCCCAGGCGGGCGGGGAGTTCGAAGATGGCGTTGACCATGTTCGGATTGTTGTTGTTGTCGGTCGCGATGATCGAGGTGTCGACGGCTCCGGGCTTGGGGGCCCCCAAGAGGTAGAAGAAGAAGTCGTCGTTCTCGAGTTCGGTGCCAAAAGTGCCGCGGTTTTGCCAGTACTGGTTCGAGATCATGGAGGAAAGGTTCTTCCATTCCGGGTTTTCGGGATCGGCGGGCGGATCGAGGGGATGGGGGCCGATGTGGCAGAGGGCGCAGGTCATGCCGACACGATAGGGACGAACGAGATCGGGATCCTGGTAGTAGTCCTTTTTGGAATAGAATTTTTCGGCGTCCCATTTTTTCGCTGCCTTGGCGTCGAAAGCAGGATTCGGGAAAAGGCGGAGGCCGATGACTCCGCTGGATCGACCGTAGACGTCGGGGTCGACGCCTTCGGGTTCCGGGCCCACGCGCTCGTCGATCCAAAGTCCGTATTCATCGGGTTTCTCGGGGGCCTTGAATCCGGGCTCATTGATGAGTCCGTGGGACTCGAAGCGGGTAAAGCGGGATCGGGAATCGAGTGTCTTGAGGAAGTCGATGAGGCCGTAACCGCGACGGGACATGCGTTCCCAGAATGCCTCGTTGCCGCCGGTCCACATGATCCACGAGTTACGGCCTTTGATCTCCTCGGGAGTGAGTTCGATGCCTCCGTCCATCTCGTGGAAGATGTCGGCGCTGGCGGTCGGGTAGTCGGATTCGACCATGCCGGTGGCCATGGCCTCGTCGATGGCATCGCGGTCGCCCCCGCAATTGGCGAAGAGAAGGGCGCCCGCGCCCGCGAGGGTGCATTGGGCGAGGATGCGGACGAGATCGCTTTTCATGTGGGTATGTTATCGGGGACGGAGATCGAGGACGAGGCGGGTGAAGCGCGCAGGGCGTTGCCAACGGGGGAGAAGGAGTCGCTGAGGGCGACGGCGGTTTCGCGGCGGACGTGGAGGAGTTCGACGCGGGTGGCCGCGCGGCAGGTGGCGGTGCGACGATCGCGCTGGAAAACGGCGACTTCACCGAAATGGGCGCCGGAAGTCAGTTCGGCGACTTTCTCCTCGCCGCCTTCGGGGAGGTGCTTGAAAACCTCGACCGTTCCGGACTTGATGATAAACAGGCTCTGGCCAATATCGCCCTCGCGGACGATATCCTGGCCAGGTTCGAACATGACGGGAGAGACTGCGACCTGCTGGTGGACGTTCATGTTGACGAGATCGCGACCGAAAACGGCTCCGACGGTCCAGTCGAAGATGACGCGCGCTTTCTTCTCCCAGGCGGGAAGGTAAAGGATCATGAAGAGGCGCCAGACGAGATAGGCGGGAAAGCCACGAAGGGTGATGCCCTTCAGGTGGGCGACGGCGCGATGGCGCCCGAGGGTGCAGGCGTCCCCGAGGCCTGTGAAGCGATAGGGTCTCAGGGGTTCCCCGTCGAGGGTGCGGAGGATGTTCTTCCCGATCTGTGCCCCGGCCGTCATCGCCCAGATGGCAAGGGGCGGGCAGGTGCCGCCTTTCGGATGGGGAACGGCGGCGCAATCGCCGCCGGCCCAGAGATTGTCGGCTTCCGGCACCCGGAGGAAGGCATCCGTCATGAGGCGGCCTCCACGATCCTTCGGGAAGGGAAGGGGATCGAGGACGGGCGCGACCTTGGAGCCGGTGCAGGAAATGATCGTGCGGGTCGAGATGCGGCGACCGTCATTGAGGACGGCTTCCTCCGAGGTGGCGGATGCGAGGCGAATGCCGGTGATGACCTCGAGATGGGGATCCCGGAGCGCCTTTTCGGCATAGGCCTGGAGTTTTGGGAAGTGGGTGCCGAGTTCCGGAAGAATATGGTCACCGGAATGAAGGAGGCGAATGCGGATCTTCCCGATGGGAATGTTAGGGTAGTTGCGGCGGGCGGTGGCGGGCAGAAAGGCCATTAGTTCGGAGGCGACCTCGACCCCGGCGTAGTTTCCTCCGGCGACGACGAAGGAGAGGAGGCGCTCCTGTTCGACGGGATCGGTTTCGATGTCGGCGAGTTCGAGCATGGCAATCAGGTGGTGCCGCACCATGAGGATGTCCTGGAAGGATTTCAGGCGCAAGGTATGCTCGGCGATGCCGGGGAAGCGGGAAAGGTCTTCCTTCGATCCAGCCGCGAGGACGAGGTGGTCGTAGGGAATGGTGAATTCCCTGCCGTCGAGCTCGCGGCTGATCGTCACTTCCTTCGCGTCGAGATCCACGCGTTCGATCTCGGCGCATTGAAAGCGGGCGTCGCGAAAGAGGCGGCGGGCGGAGCTGAGCACATTGCCGGGCTGGAGTTTGCCGGCGAGCATCTCCGGAACGAGTCCGTGGAAGCAATGGAAGTTATTGCGGTCAATGACCGTGAGGGTGACCCGACCGCTTCGGAGGGCTCGCCCCAGGGCGCGGGCGAGATAGATGGCGACATAGCCGCCTCCGACGCAGACAACCTTGACGGGGAGGGATGACTTACTCATCGGTTTCATTAGGTGAGTTGCCGCCACCTGCGCGGGACCATTTTTCGACGGCTTCCATCCCGACACGGTAGCCGAGTTCGACGAGTTCGTCGACGCGATCCCATCCGAACATCTTGTAGCCGGCGACGGGGACCTTGATAAAGAGGTCGGCCTGCTGCTTGAGCTTCTCCTTGGCGGTGATGCTGCTGAGGGCGCTGACCCTGCTCAGGATGTTGAAGAGTCCCGGCACCCCCGCCGAGGCCTCCCGGTGGCGCCTGCCACCGATGCGGGAGCGCACCGCTTCCCATGCGGAGGGGCGTCCGTTGTAATCGGGAGAGAGGGCAAGCTCGACTTCGGGGCTGACATCGATGGCAATGACTTTTCCGGCCCCGTCGGAGCGGGAGATGTCGATCGGGATGTTGTTGAGGACACCGCCGTCGACCAACATCTCTCCGTTGACGACGAGGGGCGGGGCGACGCCGGGAACGGACATGCTGGCCCCGATCCATTTCGCGAGCGAACCCTCGCGGTGGACGACGACTCTGGCACGGGTCAGATTGCAACTCACACAGAAGAAATTGACCGGAAGATCTTCGATGCGGATGTCGCCATACAAGCGGTCGAGCATTCGCTGGTAGCGTTTCGCGGTATCGATAGAAACCATCGGAAGGGTGAAACTGGTCAGGCGACCGCGCTCGGTGAAGTGATGGCGCACCTCGCGGGCGATATCCTTCCATTCGAGGCCTTGTGCGATCAGGGCGCCGATGATGGCACCCATGCTGGTGCCGCCGACGCGATCCACGGGAATACCCGACTCGACAAGGGCGCGATAGATGCCGATATGGGCAAAGCCGCGGGCACCGCCCCCGCCGAGGATCAGCGAGATGTCGGTGCCGGTCAGAAGGCGTAGGGCGCGGTCGCGGTCGATGTCGAAATCATCGCGGATGTGGTGGTGCCGGGTAATGTCGCGCGGCGCGAGCCAAGCTGCCGTGTCCGTGATGGGGGCCCCGTGCTCGTGGAGGAGGACGAGATCGACCCGGGGTTGGACGGGGTCGTGCTCGTGGCAGCGGAGAAGGCGCTCGATCTCGCCGGGAGTGGGATCGGACCCGGCCACGCCGAGCACGACGACGAGGTCGGCATGGCTGAGACAGAGGCGTGTCCAGTCGGTGAGCGTGGGATCGGCCTCGAGCAGCACGGTCGCCACGCGGGTCTCCGCATCGTCGAGCCAACTGGCGATGGCTTCGAACTGGAAGGGCTCGCGAAGGTTTTTCGGAATGTTGCGTGAGGAAAGGTGCTCGCTCGGCCAGCCGCCGGCGTCGAGGGTCTTGTCGAGGCTGGTGCAGTAGTCGCTGAGCGGGGACGCCGTGTTGGCCGGAATAACGACGATGCTGGAGGGAAGGGATTCGCGGCGACCGGTTTCGTAGTCGTTCTTCAGGCGACTGGCGATGATGCGCATCAGGCCGATGACCTCGCGCGGATGCGTCTCGGTGAGGCCTTCGAAAGTCTCGAGGGAAATGCGCGCCAGTTCGGTGTCGCGGGTCGCGATCACGCTGGCGCTGCGGCGGCCGCGGCTGACGAGGGCGATTTCCCCCACCGGTTCCCCGCGGGCGATCTCGCCGAGGATGCGTTCGTTCGGGCCCTTCCAGTCATAGATCACGCGGAGGCGCCCGCGGCGGAGAATGTAGAGGCAATCTCCGGGATCGCCCTGACGGAATAGAATCTCGCCTCGCTTCAACTGGACGGTCTCGGATTCCAGCCCCGCGAAGCGCTGGAGAAGATTCTGAGTTTCAAAGGGAGTCATAGGGTGATCGACGGAGACCGGAACTCAGCGAGCCGCTTGATATTCCTGACATGAAGATACGTAACATTATCGGTGGTCGATGTCCCGCCAAATGTCCCGCAGCCAAGAGTGAGCGACGGGATGAGTCCGGTGGTGAGCCCGACGACTCCCTGGGCCCCGGGGGAATTCGCGAGGATGCGCCCGACAGGCAGGGCTTCCGCATAGGCCCGGATCGTTTCGCGGTTTCGGGAGTGGATGATGGCGGTATGTCCGGCTCCCTCGATCTCGAGCAGGCGCGCGGCGAGCGCGAAGCCTGCCGTTTCGTCGGCGACGCGGAAGAGGCCGAGAACAGGGGCCATCTTCTCGCGGGCGAGGGCGTTCTCCGAATGGGCCTCGCCTGCGGGCACGACGAGAACACGGATGGGGAAGGGGCGTTCGAGGTCGGCCATCGCCGCGATGTCGGCGCCGGACTGGCCGACGGTCTTGCGCCGGAGCGAGGTGCCGTCGTCGGTGAGAACGGCGAGCATGAAACGGGTGGACTCGTCGGGATCGGTGAGGACGGCGGCCCCCGATGCTTCCAGGGCGGCAATGAACGCATCGTAAATGGAATCCACGACGATGAGATTGTGCTCGGCGCCACAGATAAGGCCGTGGTCGAAGCTCTTGCTTTCAACTACCATGGCGGCGGCGACACCGGGATCGCAGTCGCCGCAAATGAGGGTCGGGGTGTTTCCGGGACCGACGCCAAGGGCGGGTTTCCCGGAAGCGTAGGCGGCTCGCACCATGGCGCGACCGCCGGTGGCGAGGATGAGGTCGACACCCGGATGACGAAAAAAGGCGGCGGTCTTCCGTCGGGAGTTGCGATCCTTGACCCAACCGATAAGACCGGCGGGTGCGCCGGCTTCGATGAGGATCCCCTCGAGCATCTCGCCCACGACACCGGCGACCTCGCGGGCCGCGCGATGGAAACTCAGGATGAGGGCGTTCCGGGACTTCAGGCACACGAGGGCCTTAAAGACAGCGGTCGCGACCGGGTTGGTGATCGGAATGAGGGCGAAGACGACCCCGGCGGGAGCCGCAATCTCGGTGATGCCACGCGTCTCGTCCACCGCGATGACGCCTGCCCCGGGGTGCCCCGTCATCGAGTGCAGGACGCCGAGGGCGGCCATGAGGTTTTTGCGTGTTTTGTCAGGCACGTTGCCGTAACGGGTGGCGCGGACGGTCAGGTCGGCGAGTTCTCCGGCGCGGCTAGCGGATACTTCGGCGATGCGTGCGAGAAGGGCCTCGACCCGATCATCGGGCCAAAGGGAAAAGGCCTTTCGGGCGTCGGCGGCGGCGGTGACGAGAGCATCCACTTCCGGATCCTCGCCTCCACGCTGCCCTGTCGCCGTTACGTTGGTGGAACGGAGTTTTGCGGCGGCGTGGGTGCCGAGGTAACGGTAGAGGTCGGCGGCGATGTCCGGATGCCGGGCCCGAAGGGTCTCGACCGAGGCGGCGGTCAGTTTCCAGGCGTGAACCGGTGCCGTCTCGACGAAGGCCGAGGCGGCGCGGGGTTCTCCGTCGAGAAGGGCAAGTTCCCCGAACGCCTCTCCGGCGCCCAGATAACCGAGCACGGGCTCGCTGTCGATGTCGCATTCGCCACGTTCACCGTGGGCCTCGATGCGGACTTGTCCGGCCGTGAGGAAGAAGCAGGCGTCGCCGACATCGCCTTGACGGAAAACGGTGCCAGTGGAGAAAACGACGGATTCCAGCCACGGAGCGAGGCTGTCGCGGAGCGAGGGAGGAAGATGGTCGGGTTCCCGGAGGGATGGCATGGGATTCGAGCGGATTCGCGAGCCCAGTTGTGATGAATCGCGGCGGCGATGTCAAGGGGAGCGACGGATCGGATCGGGACTCCATGCATTTGGGAGCCGTTCAGGAGCGCGGCTCGAAGGAGGAGCCGTCGGCGAGGGCCTGCCAGAGTTTCCGCTCGTCTTCGGAGATCGTCTCGGGTGTCACGATATCGGCGACGGCGTAGAGATCGCCGAAGGTGCCGGACTTGCCCTTGGGAAGGCCCTTTCCGGCGAGCCGGAATTCGGTGCCCGAGTCGGTGTGCGGCGGAACCTTGATGCGGACGGTGCCACCATGGAGATTGCGGACGGGGACGGTGGCGCCGAGGACGGCCTCCCAGGGGGCGAGGCGGAGTTCCATGTAAAGATCGTGCTCGTCGGCGCGGAAAAACGGGTGGCGCTCAAGGTGGACGTGGAGGTAAAGGTCGCCCGGCTTCCCGCCGTTCATGCCGGGCTGGCCGAGCCCGGCGCAGCGGATGCGCTGGCCTTCCGTGATGCCTTTCGGGATACGGATGCGGGTCGTGCGCTCACCTTCGGGCTGCCTGAAACTGAGAGTGCGCTCGGAACCGTGCATGACTTCCTCGAGGCTGACGAGGATCTCGGCCTCGATGTCTCCTCCGTCGCGACGCACCGCGGCACCGCCACGCCCCCCAGGACCGAAGCCTGCGCCGCCCCCACGAGAGCGGCTGGCACCGAAAAGGTTCTCGAAGAAATCGCTGAAGCCGGTGCCGTCGAAGTGGAAGTCATAGCCGCCCCCTCCTTGCCCGGCGCCGAACCCTCCGAAGCCGCCGCCGCTCCCGCCGGGGGGATTGAACTCGCCCCCGTGACGCCAGTTCTCGCCGAGGGCGTCGTACTTTTTTCGCTTTTCGGCGTCACCGAGCACCTCGTAGGCCTCGTTGATTTCCTTGAATTTCTCCTCAGCGGCCACCTTGTCGTCGGCGACATCGGGATGGTATTTCCGGGCCAGTTTTCGGAACGCCTTCCGGATGTCATCGGGCGCGGCGTTGCGGGGGACGCCGAGGGTCTCGTAGTAGTCTCTGAATTTTACAGCCATAGGGGAGATCGATATTCCAGGGCGGTATGGTTGCACATATGGGCCCGACGCGCATGGGAATTACGCGTCAGAGAGGAATGGCGATTGCGCGCCGTTCGTCGAAGCTTTATATCTGGTAGGAATTCCTCCGGGATACTTCCTCACCTAACCCCCAACTCCCCCCCTTGATGAAAAACTCCGCTCTCTGCGGCGCGGTCTTTGCCCCGTTATTCGTTGCCTCGGCCTTGATCGCCGAAGCGGCGCCCTCGGACGACCTGCTCTCCTACTGGAAATTCGAGGGCAACCTCAACGACAGCGCGACGGGGGGGGCGGTGACTGATACGGGAACGTGGGTCAGTGGGGCCAATTACACGAATACCTCGCCCCTGGGGCAGGGAATTCTCCTCACCGGAGCGAACTACGTTTCGGTGCCGTCGAGCGCGGATCTCGTGCGCACCGGCGGAAACCTCACCCTCTCGGCCTGGTTTCGCGTCGATAACTGGAATACGAACTGGCAAAGCCTTATCTCGAAGGGTGAGGGTACGAACTATCGGGTGGC
>JAHEDC010000600.1 GCA_024641425.1 Verrucomicrobiales bacterium
CGACGCCTACTACGACGACAAGGGCCAGGCGCTGTGCCCGATGGCGACCGGGATCAGCCACCACATCGGCCCCGGCGGCCACATCGAGCCCTGCCCGATCATCCAGTTCGCCAGCGAGACCATCCGTGATGAACGCGGGATCTTCGAGACGATGACGAAGTCCGAGTTTCTCAAGGACTTCCGCGAGGCCACCGCGCAAACGACCCGCGGCTGCGTCGTCCTCGAGCGCCCCGATCTCGTGAAGGCGCTCGTCGAGAAGCACGGCGCACGCGACACAACCCTGCGCGGCACCGCGATGGCCGAACTCGAATCCATGACCCCGCGCGTCAGCCAGTATCTGCCCGGCCGCGAGGTGCCGGAAAAACATTGGATGTACAAGATTGCCAAGAGATACTGGTTCAACGATTTCGGGGCCTACCGCGATTTCAAGCCCACCCCGAACGGACATTCCTAATCCATGCCGAATACCATCTACTGCCGCTGCGCCTTCGCCAACGTGATCCCGCCTGAAATCAAGGACGGCCATCTCGAACGCCTTTGCGCCGGCGAGGAGCCCTTCGAGGCCGTCCCCGACCTCTGCGAGATGGCCGCCCGCCGAGATCCGAAACTCGCCGAGATCGCCGCCGATCCCGCCGCCCGCATCGTCGCCTGCCACCCCCGCGCCGTCCGCGGCCTCTTCACCCAGGCCGGAACGCCCTTGCCGGACACCACCGAAATCGTCAACATGCGCGAGACCGCCGAAGAAGCTTCCTGACACCCTATCATGCACCAAGCCGCCGCTCTTGATCCCACCTCCATCGCCGCTCTCCTCGACGCCGGTCACCGCGTCTCGGTCAACCCGTCCGCCGGTTCCTACACGTCTGACGAGGAGCCGAAGAACATCCCGAACCAGCCGGGGATGTGGAAGCCGTGGTTCCCGGTCATCGATTACGACCGCTGCACGAACTGCATGCAGTGCCTCAGCTTCTGCCTCTTCGACGTTTACGGCGTTTCGCAGGAGGGGAAAATCCAGGTGCAGAACAACGAGAACTGCAAGACGAACTGCCCGGCCTGCTCCCGCGTCTGTCCCGAGGTCGCGATCATGTTCCCGAAATACAAGGCGGGCCCGATCGACGGCTCGCCGGTCGCCGAGTCCGACCTCCAGCGCGAGAAAATGAAGGTCGACATCAGCGCCCTCCTCGGGGGCGACATCTACTCGACCCTCCGCACCCGCATGACGACCGCGAAATCCCGCTTCAGCAAGGAACGCGATTCCGACAAGGCCCTCGACGAACGCAAGCGCTGCCTGACCAAGCTCGCCCAGGCCGGCGACATCCCCGCCGACGTCCTCGCCTCCCTGCCGAGCCCCGATGAGATCCTGAAGAAAGCCGAGGAGGCCAAGAAAAAGGCCGAAGCCGCCCTCGCCATGAACAATCCTTCACCTTCCTAACGGAACTTCGCCGCCCGATCCGGGTTCACTCCCCGACTCCGGCGGCCCTCGCCTGACCGCATTCACGAATCGACGAATCACCGAATCCTCTACTCCATGTCCGATATCCAGACCGTCACCCTTCCGCGTCCCGTGCCCGTCACGAACACCCGGCTTCGTCCTCCGAAGAAGAACATTCCGCAGACGAAACCGGAGCGCGACGCCGTGCTCCGGTTTATCCGCGCCTACGTGGAGCGCGAGAAGCCGGTGCCGCCGATGCCCGTGCCCGAGCTGCGCGTCCACGCCGAGCGGATCGTCGCCGAGGGCGGCTTCGCCCCCATCTACCTCGACTACTGCGGCGTCCTCCTAAACAACGAGATGTGGCGCGAGACCCTCGCGACCATCCCCTACGAGCGCCGGCTTCTCCTCCTGCCGAAGTGCCTGCGCGTCGAGGACAAATGCCCCGCGCCCTTCGATGAGTTCGGTCTCCTCTGCAAGCAATGCGGACTCTGCACGATCCAGGATTTCCAGGAGGAAGCCGAGCGCCTCGGTTACGCCGTCCTCGTCGCCGAAGGCTCCGCCGTCGTCATGTCCCTCATCCAGACCGGCCAGATCGAGGCCATCGTCGGCGTGAGCTGCCTCCCCGTGCTCGAGCGCACCTTCCCCTACATGGAAGCCGCCGCCGTGCCGGGCATCGCCGTTCCCCTCCTCCAGGACGATTGCATCAACACGACGGTCGACATCGATTGGGTCTGGGACGTCATCCACCTCACCGCCGAGGACAAGACACGCCGCCTCGACCTCAACGGCCTCCAGCGCGAGATCAAGGACTGGTTCACCGTCGAATCCCTCGAAACCATCATGGGACCATCCGAAGGCCGCACCGAGGCCCTCGCCCGCGAATGGCTCGCCCGCGACGGCAAGCGCTGGCGACCCTTCCTCACGGTGGCCGCCCATCAGGCGCTCCGCGCCGACCGCAAGGACGGCCCGCCCGAGGATCTGAAGAAGATCGCCGTCGCCGTCGAGTGCTTCCACAAGGCCTCGCTCATCCACGACGACATCGAGGACGAGGACTTCGAGCGCTACGGCGAGAAAACCCTCCACGCCGAACACGGCATCCCCGTCGCCCTGAACGTCGGCGACCTCCTCATCGGCGAGGGCTACCGCCTCATCGGCGAATGCGCCGCCTCCCCCGCGATCAAGGCCGAGATGCTCCTCGCCGCCGCCGACGGCCAGCGCCAACTCTGCCGCGGCCAGGGTGCCGAACTCGTCTGGGCCCGGAATCCCGAACCGCTCAAGACGCGCGAGGTGCTCGACATCTTCCGCCGCAAGACCGCCCCCGCCTTCGAGGTCGCGCTCAAGCTCGGGGCCAGCTACGCGGGCCAACTCGCCGACGTCGAGGACATCCTCCACGCCTACAGCGAAGCCCTCGGCATCGCCTACCAGATCCGCGACGACATCGAGGACCTTTCCGAGGACTCCGGCGAGAACGTCATCGCGAAGATCCGCCCCAGTCTCGTCCTCTCCACCGCCCGCGAGCGCTCGAAGGGCGCGCAGAAGGAAGCGATGGAGAAACTCTGGCGTCAGGAATCCGAGATGACCGCCGCCGAAGTCCGCGACATCGTCCTCGATTCCGGCACCGACGACCGTTGCCTGAAGCTCCTCGAAAGCTACAAGGAGGAAGCGATCCGCAGCCTCCAGGACGTCGACAACGCCAACCTCAAGGGTCTCCTCCGCCGCGTCATCGGCAAGATCTTCAACGACATCGAGATCAAAGGCTGGTGTCGTGAGTTCGAGGAGAAGAACGCGACCCCGGAGAACCTCGTTGAATCGCAGATACCGACCCTCGCGGCAAACTAATCCTCCTCCATCGCCTCCATCGCCCCCATGGCGAATAAGTCGCTGTATTTCCCCAGTTCAGCCGTCCAAGTTTGGCAAACGGAGTGGGGATTCCCGTGATCGAACACCTCATGCCCGAAACCGGCGGAACGGTGTAAGTCAGGTCATTTCGGTCGCGTCACGGGCATCGCGGAACTTGCGATTTCCACCGGTCCCGCCGCTTCCCGAATCCGCGGTGGATCGAG
>JAHEDC010000137.1 GCA_024641425.1 Verrucomicrobiales bacterium
GCCGATCAAGTTCGGGATCAACGACGGCAAGAAACAGGGCGGGGTGGCCGGGAGCGGCGGAGTCTACTGCGTGCTGACCGAAGAGGAACAATTCATCGCCATGCCCGCAACACAGAAGGAGCGCGAAGATACGATCCGGATCACGGGAAGCGACGGCGGCGAGGCCTTGCTGAGTTTCAGTGGGGTGGATCGGCTGCTTGTCGCGGGGCGTCACGCCTATTTCCATCAGGGAGGAGAATTGAAGGCGGTCGACCGTTTCGCGCTCCAGGAGATCCAGGTGAGGATCAATGGCCTTCGCGCGGAACAGCAACGGCAGGGAGAGACGCGGAAAACGATTGAGAAGCAAATCGCGCGGGTTCGGGCTGCTTTGGAAGCGCCGCCCGCCGAGACGCCGCCGCTTACCACGGAACAGAGGAATGGATTGGAAATGGAAATCGCGGGTTACGAGAGGCAGCTTGTTCCGATCAGCGAGGACCTCGCGAACCGCAACGCCGAGATCGCCGAGGCGGAGAAAGGCAAGGCGGCGTGCCAGTTGTGGGCGATCCGGCACCCCCATCCTTTCGGTATGATGTTGGCGGGAAACGTTCTCTTCATAGGGGCGTCCGGGGAAGTGCGGGCGATTGATGGCACAAGCGGAAAGGTGTTATGGAAGACGGATATCGAGGGCAAGGCCTTCGGGCTCGTGGCGGCGAATGGACGGCTTTTCATCAGCACTGACCGCGGCCATATCCTCGCTTTTGCTCCCGTCCTCTGAGTCGATCATGTGGCGCCTTCTCATCGTTGTAAGTTTCTTCGCCGCAGGGGGGATGCAATCAGCGCTGGCGTGCAAGGTGCCGGTGTTCCGTTACGCTCTCGAGCGTTGGGAGTCCGATAATTTCAGGGCGGTCGTCATTTACCGGGGAACGGCGAACATGGCGAAGGTGGAGCGATTGGTGGCTCCGCTTCGGGAAGAGGGAAATGTGCGGGTTGAATTGGTTGACGCCACGTCGCTCACGGACGCGCAGGTCTGGCAGTTCGGGGATCTCGACCGTGTGGGAGCAGAGCCGACATTGCGGCTCTATTTTCCACCCCAACGTGGTGTTGAGGAACCATTTTGGCAGGGCGACCTGAGTAGGGAGAATGTGGCGCGGGTGCGCGATTCGCCGGCGCGACAGGCGATGGTGGAGCTTCTTCTGGGAGGGGCCTCGGCAGTCTGGGTATCGGTGGGCGACGGGGATGGCGAAGGTGCGGAAACCCTGCGGGCCAGTCTCGCGAAGATAGCGGCGGGCACCGCCTTGCCGGAGGGCGTGCTGCGCGCGTCGGAATTGCTCTCCGGCGGAGTCGACCCCTCTGGCGTACCCGTGGAAATGGACGATGTGTTGCGCACCGACATTCCCTTCCGCATCGATTTTCCGGTGCTGGAGGTGAGACGCGATGATCCGGCCGAGGCGGTTTTTCTGGCCATGCTCCTCTCCGGTCAAGGGGGCATGCCGCCGCCGCACGAGGCCTTTGTCGCGCCGGTTTTCGGGCGGGGCAGAATGATCGAAGCCTTGCCCGCCGGGCTGGTCGATGAACGCCGCCTGGAACGGGCTTGCGCGTATCTTTGCGGCGAGTGCTCGTGCCAGGTGAAGGATGAGAATCCGGGGGCCGACCTGCTGTTGACCGTCGATTGGAACGCCCGGCTGCACACCGAGATCGCGCTGGTCGAGAGCCGCTTGGAGGCACTGCCGAATGTAGTGAAACCGGAGACCGTGACCTTCGGCGCGCTGCCCGCTTCTCTCGCGGAGGTGGAGGAAGCGAGTCTGCCATGGTATCTCGGAGGGGGGCTCGCGGTCGTGATCTCCCTGGGAGCGCTGGTCTGGCGGAAGGTCGGGCGCAGGGTGTGATTTCGCGCTCGCACGATGCCGGGGCTCCGCTAGACTGCGGGGATGACGGAATCCTCCTCCCCGGCCGAGAGCACACGCCCGATCGTTGAGATCGAGGCCCTGCGGAAGCAATTCGGCGACTTCGTGGCCGTCGACGGATTGACCCTCTCGGTTGTGCCCGGTGAGATTGTGGCCTTGCTAGGGCCAAATGGGGCCGGGAAGACGACAGCGATCAAGATGCTCATGGGCCTCCTGAAGAGTAGTGGAGGGAGCGCCCGCATCATGGGGCACGATTGCTTCCTGGAACGTGCCGTGACGAAGCGGTATGTCGGCTATCTTCCGGATGAGCCGGTGTTCTATGATTACCTTCGGGGTCGGGAATTGCTCGTCTTCGCGGGAGAAATGCATGGGCTCTCCCGGGCGGAGACAAGGGCGCGGATCGATCCCTGGATCCAGCGCCTCGATCTTGGCGACGCGCTGGAGGAGTTTGCCGCGAATTACTCGAAGGGAATGAAAAAGAAACTCGCCCTGATCATGGCTCTCCTGCACGCGCCCCCGCTGCTCATTCTCGACGAGCCGACAACGGGCCTCGATCCCTTCGCCATCCGCACCTTGAATGCCATCATCCGGGAGCAGGCCGAGGGCGGGCGCGCGGTTTTTTTTAGCACGCATCTCCTCGATCACGCGGAGAAACTCTGCAGCCGGGTGGCCATTGTCCACAAGGGACGCCTCGCCGCCGTCGGGCCCTTGGACGAATTGCGGTCGAAACTGACGCAGGGGGGATCGCTGGAGGACATTTTCTTCCAGGTTGTCGGCGCGGACGCGGAACCGGGCGAAGCAAAAGCCGATATCAGTGCCGATGGACCCGCCTCCTGAGCACAGTAGCCTTTCTGTGTGGCGGTTGGCGAGGGTCCTCGGCCGGATGTCGCTGACCCGAATGGGCAACCGCTTTTCGGGAGTCCGGCTTTTCCGGAAACCGAAGACGGGAAATCGGGTGGGAAAACCGTTGAAAGGTCGCCCTTCGGTCGTCTTTCCGCTCTTTCTCGGCCTTGTCTTCTGCTGGCAATCGCTCGCCATTTCAGGAACGTTACTGTCGAAACTGGAATCGGCGCTCCAACGCCGGGCGTGGGGCGTCGAGCCGATGAAAGTTTCAGCGAATATCTACAACGCCCTGGAATCCGATACCCGCTTGATTGAACTCGGTGTGGACGAGGAACTCCGTGGCCTTGAGAAACGCCTCGACTCCGTGATCGCGCGCGGGCTGGATGCGGAGGCGACCATGGAGCGTTCGAAGATCCTCAGCGTTTACCATGACAAGGGACTCGACGCCTTTGAGGCGGAAGGACGCCAAAGGGTTACGGTGCTCGCCTGGCAGGATCCCATACCCGAGAACGTCATCTGGCGTCGCGAATACGCGGTCGTGGTCTCGCTGGTGCTGCTGATCCTGCTCGTCAATGTCGTCACGACGGGCATGGGCCCGACGAACCAGGATCTGGGCAAGGTCGAATGGAGTTTCGAATGGCTCTTCACTTTCCCTGTCTCCTCCCGGACGCTTTTCACCGGGCGCTTGCTCGACTACACCCTAACAAACATTTACGGATGGATGCTTTTCACGTGGTTCGGGGCCGCGCTTTTCTTCCGACTGGGGGTGGGCTGGGTAGCGATTCCGTGCGGGTTGGTGGTGGCGCTGTGTCTGAACGCGCTGGCGGCGGCGATCCGGCTTGTCGCCGAGACGTGGATGCGGCTGCGAATGCCAATGGCGAAGATCAAGAATGTCCAAGCGCTCTGCTCGATCCTTTCGCTCGTTTCGATTTTCATCCTCTTTGTGAACGGCCTGGGCCAGGGCAAGCCGGGTTGGCTTCTGAACGGCGCCTTCGCGCTCGATTTCTGGCGGTGGCTCATTCCCTTCACGTTGCCCGCCTTTGCCGTTACGGGCCTCCCGCTTCCGCTCGCCCTCTTACTCATGGCCCTGGTGACGGGCGGACTTTGCCTTGCCGCGGTTGCACTGACCTCAAGGCTCGCGCGCTTCGGGTTGGTTTCTTCCCCGGGAGTCCATCAAGGAAGGCGCGGACGCTCCCCCGTTGCTGCCGCCGAACGGTCTCGCCCGCTTTTCGCCGGAGTATTGAGGAAGGATTTTCTTCTTCTCTGCCGCGACCGGAACCTCTTCACGGGCATCTTCATTGTTCCCTTTTTCATCATTGGCATCCAGCTGGTCATGAATTCATCACTCATTGGAGCGGCGATGGGGAACGCGAATCACGCGGCGGCAGTCGCCTTCGGCATCGGGGCCTACATTCTGTTAACGGCAGGCGCGAATGTCATGGCCTCCGAGGGGCATTCGCTGTGGATTCTCTATACCTTTCCGATGCCGCTCGATCGGATACTCAGGAGAAAACTCGTCGTCATGCTGCTTGTCGGGCTCCTCTACACGGGAGGGACGCTCATAGTGTTCGCGGTCAAGTCTCCGACCTGGGACCTGTCAGCGCTTCCGGTCTCCCTCATGGCCCTTTTCGGGATCGTCATCTACTCCTATATCTCCGGCGGCATCGGCGTGCTCGGTTACAATCCTCTCGCCACCGAGCCGCGCCATCGGATGCGTATCTCGAGCATCTACTTCTACATGCTCCTCGCCGCGATTTATGGATACGGGCTGTATTCGCCGACCGTGACGCAGAAGATCGCGGCGGTCGTCCTCAGCGGCTTTCTCGCCTACGCGATCTGGCAGAAGGTGCGGGACCAGCTTCCCTACATGCTCGACCCCGGCGAAATGCCACCGCCGCGTCTGACCTTGAGTTTCGCCATCACGGCGGCGTTCTTCTTTTATCTGGTCCAAAGCATCGCGACGGCCGTGATCGTGATGGTGAATCGTGAAGAATCCCCGGACGCTCCGGTCTTCGATACGAGTGGCATCGTGATCGCCTTCGCCATCGCGGGTGTCGTGGTCGGGCTGGGCAGCGTCCTCGTGCTCCACTTCCGGAAGATCCCCGATTGGGCGCAGGAGATTGGACTTTCGCGGGGGAAAAAGGGTGGGTTCGCGCGGGCGACCGTTGTGGGAGTGATCGCGGGTCTCGCCGCCGCCGGGGTGGCCGCGCTCTATCTGCCCTGGCTCAGGTCGCATCCGGAGTGGCTGGAAGCGGCGGAACGTTCGGCCCCCCTGAGCCCGGACATGAAACCGTGGTGGTTGCTCGGTGTGCTGGCAATCCTCGCCGCGCCCCTTTGCGAGGAGTTTCTTTTCCGCGGTCTCGTCTTCCGTTCCCTGCGCCGGACGCTCCCGCTCGGGATTTCCGTATTCGCGAGCGCCGCCATCTTCGCGGTCATCCATCCGGGGGTCTCGATGGCGCCGGTCTTTGTCCTGGGGCTAGTTTCGGCCCTCAGTTTCGAAGCCACGGGCCTCCTGCTGGCACCGGTGCTCGCCCATGCGGTTTACAACGGAATCGTCATGTTTCTGCTCCAGTAAGCTGGGGTTCGAAATCTGCCTTCGAGTTGGGAGGGATTTATCCGGGCCGTGTGCCGATGCTCGCGATGCGGCGCGGGATGGGATGGGATTTTCGCGATCACTTACGTCATTTCCCTGATCATGGGCACGGAACGGAAATGAACTGATGTCGAGGATTCCTTCCGTCTTGAGGTTCTCGCCGGGGCAGAGAATAAATGGGTGTGGAGCCCCCTATTGGGAATTTCCCGAAGGTGACCGAAATTCCATTTTGTAACCTGGAGGCTGTTTTCCTGATCATTCCCAGTGAGGCGTCCGCACGTCTTCCTGCAATCGGTCTGTCGCCCGTCCTTTTCCATGAAAAACCAAATGCCAACTGCCACAGCTCCTTCACTCCAAGATGACGCAAACTTGGCGGTGAAGATTCGAGAAATCATCCGCAAGCGGATAGGTCGGGAGGCTTCCATTTTGGCCTGCCTTGCCATGGCGGGATGCACGGCCTCCCCGTTACCTACGGCAGCGTCCTTGCAGGGCGAAGGCTTGGGCGCCTACTACCGCGATCACGGGGGAGTGGAGGCGACATCCGACCATGCGATCGAATTCTACGACGGAGGTCCGGCCATCAAGGCGGGAATGTTGAATCTGATCGAGGAAGCCGAGGATCATGTCCTGGTGGACTCGTTTCTACTCACTGACGGGACGGAGTCCGGCGACGTCATCGACGCGCTGGAGGAAAGGCGCCGTTACGGTTTGAATGTGCAGCTTATTGGTGACGGCTCCTCGCGCTTCGTGCCGGAACCTCATGCCTTCGACCGTCTGGCCGAGCAAGGGATAGCCGGTGCCGAGTTCAATCCCTACCGCGGACTCCGACTCGCCTGGTTGCCGAGCTTGCTGGAGAGGGATCACCGCAAATTCTGGATCGCCGACGATCATGTCCTTTTCCTGGGGGGAGCCAATCTCAACGAATTGAGCCTCTTGCCACCGGAGAAAGGCGGAAACCTCGATTTGATGGTGAGGATCGATTCACCGGATGCGGCCTGCGCGATGCGTAATTCCTTCGTCAAGACTTGGAATAGCTGCCGCGACGCGAGTCCCAGCGAAATCACAGGGCTCGTAGGGCTGGAGTACACGAACGCGAGCCCGGAGGGAAAGCGGTTCTGGTTGTTCAATCAAGAAGAACTTCGCGGGACTTCCTCAATGACCGAGGATATGTTTGATGGGCTGTTCGGCGCGGCGAAGGAATCCGTCTGGCTCATTCATCCCTACACCCTCGTGAATCCTCACATCATCTCCCGGGTGCGTGAGATGAGCGCGCGAGGGGTAAAGGTGAACCTTGTTCTTTCTACCCAGTGCCAGGGGCCTCGCTTTCACTGCGCCTCGTATTACGGGATCAAGGACCTCATCGATGCGGGAGCACAGGTATGGAGGTTCGAATCGTCGACGACTCCCCTTCACTATAAGTGTATTCTGGTCGATAATCGGCTCGCGTGCGTGGGCTCCTCTAATTTCAATTATCGGTCCTTCCGCCTGGCACGGGAGGTGAATGTGGTCTTCGAGGATCCTCCTGCGGTGGCGGAGGTGCGCCGGGTGGTGGACTCAGTGCGATCTGGATCGGTGGCGGTAACCCGTGAGGAAGCCAAGCGTTATCGCACGCCACGCTATTTCGCGTGGTGGCTGCTGATGCAGTTGGGTGGATAAGTCGACCTGATTCCAAGACGGCTCTCCGGGGAGGCAGCTCCCGCGAAAATCCGCCTCAAGGGAGAGTTTCGCTCGAAGTATGATAACCTTATCTCGATCATGTTTTGGAGGCGCGAGTGCCGTAGTCCGTGCGGTTAGAATCTCATGAAAACACTGTCGAAAGATCGAAACCTTTGGCCAGGGCGCCAGCCCCTGCGGAGAGTGCTTTTGTCAGCGGGCCAATGGGCGATCCTCGGGTTGGCGCTCGCAATGCAAGCGGCTTGCTCTCTGTCGCCCAGGCACCGGGCCGTCGGCGACTCGTCCGTGGTGGCCGAGTTTCAGGAGAATCTCCTTGCAGGAAGAGCCATGGATCCGAGTAGCTTGTCCCGATACCAACGCGCGTACCTCGATTTCTACGGCATCCACGCCGATTCCGAAAACTTCCGGTTCGGGACCTTCGAATCAGGAGGGTTGACTCTCTCGTGCCAGCTATTGCACTCCCCGACAAACGGCAAGGGAACCGTAATTCTTGTTCACGGGTATCTCGATCACTCGGGTTGTCTTCGCCATCTCATCAACAGGCTCGCAGCGGAAGGATACAACGTGGCGGTTTACGATCATCCTGGACATGGTTTGTCGGAGGGCAAGCAGGTCTCGATTGACGACTTCGCGACCTATGAGAGCGCATTCTCCGACCTCCTGGCGCATGTGCGTTCCCGAATGCCGCCCCCCTATGACGTGGTGGCGCACAGCATGGGGGGAACGGTGGTGGTCGACCATCTTCTCAATCATCCGGATTCCTCCCTGCGTCGCGTGGTCCTGGTCGCCCCAATGATTCGGGATGCGACGCCTTGGGTCTTTCGGCGCTTCGGACACACTATCTCACCGCTTGTTGACTATCTGCCCCGCATCGCCGAGAAGACCTCCTCGGATCTCGCGTTCTGCGCGGGGTTGAAAACCGATCCGCTTGAGTCCCGTGTCGTGTCAACCCGCTGGAGCCGAAGCTTCATCCGCTGGCAGCGGAAGTCCCTGAACGCTCCGCAAAGCACGCGAAGCCCGCTCATCACGGAAGCGGAGATCGATACAGTGATTGATGGAGCATACACCCACCAATGGTTGCATCGTACGTTTCCGGCGAGCCGATTTGTCCAGATCGAGGGGGGGCGCCATCACCTGCTCAATGAAGCCCAGCCTCTGAGGGAGCACGTGCTGGATATCGTTTCGGAAGAGTTGCGACGGTGAGGGCTTAGCGGGCGAAGGGAATTCCCGGCGAACGATGCCGAAGGAAACCAACGACGGCAGGGTCTTCTGCGCGCAGTCGCCCGGCGTAAACGCGCCGTGTAACGTCACCGAGGTGAGGATCCTCGGGGACAAGAAGCGCACGGCGAGGTGCGCGTCGGGTGCCGGGAGGGGCCACTGTGGGCCGTCCTTGAAAACCCGACAGCAGGCCCGCGTGCGCGGATTGTGGCACCTGGATCCCTGCGAGTTCGAGACGATCGTCCATCTCCAAGGCTGCCGCGCGAGACTCATCAAGTGGAAATGAGCTTGCCGGACCACACGAGGAGATCCACGCGCTCGCCGGGAGTCTCATCCAAGAGCTCGAAGCGATCCGGAATTGTGGGGCCCCGTCAGCCATCCGGTTCCATGCCATCCGGGAGGGATCGCACGTCTCCCCACGATCGCCCCGGCCCGGTGCCAGGATATTTCATCCTCCGGCCTTCATGGTTTGGCAGTCGATGGGTGTGGCCAATTGCAAGGTAAGAAACAGGCCCATCGGTCACGGCACATAGGCCTTGCCATTGGGGTTCGGGATTAGCAGCGGATCAAGGGCGCCCAGCCCGGTGCCGTCTTCACGCTTTCCGAAGGCCTCGATCTGTGCGGCCATGGCGTCGGCAGCCTTGAGGAGGTCCGCTGACGGGCCCTTCAGCTTCGTTGCCGCACCGATTTTCTGGATCTCGACCAATTCCGCGGGAGCGCTTCCCTCGCCGCCGAGTTTCGTGATGACATCGGGGAGTTGCGTTTTAAGGATGGCCAGAGCCTGCCGCCCCATCGTGTTGTAGAACTTCCCATTCCGATCGGTTGCCCGGGCCAGCCCGCGCAGACTGTGCTCGAGATCGAGGAGCATGCCGACGACGTGAAACAGGCGCTTGCGCTCGATGCGGGTCTCTAGGTTCTTCTTCTCGTTTCGCGCGTACTGCGCGTCGTAAAAGTTGTGCCGCACCTCTCCGGCGCTCCAGTCGACGAGATTGAATCCGTCGCTGCGCGCCTTGTGGCCGCCGACGTTCACCAGTTTCTCGTCCCGGACGATGTGGCAACTGAAGCAATTCTCGGCCACGCTTGCGATCTCGTGGGGATAGAGCATACCGGCCGCCTTGGAGCGCTTTTGCCGCTCCTCCCGACTGGGAATCCCATCCTTGTCGCCATGCACATCGCGGTAGTCTTTGGCTGCTCCATGACAGGATTCACAGCTCACCCCGCTGATGACCTTGAGCGTGTTGTTCACTTTCTGGCGGGTGAAGTGGCACTCGGTGCACAGCGGGTGTGAGGGAATGTCGTTCACGTTCCGGATGCCCATCTTGGCGGCGATCTCCTTCGCGCGGTCCTTCGTCTTTGCGTCGCGATGCACGCTATTGCTACGGGAGTGGGTCGAGGCCTTCCAGGCGAGGATCTCCTGCTTGTGGCATTCCTCGCAACGCTCGGAGCCGAGCACCTTCTCCGGGTGGAGCAGGGCCACCGCCTGACCGCGGGAGTTTCCGGCAGCGGCAACCAACAATCCTGAGGCAAGAAGGAAAAGAGGGATTCGGGTTTTCATGGTGGTTTTGTTCGTTTTCTCCTGCGGATCCGGCGTCTGTGCCGAAGGTAGTCCATCCTACTTATCCGCGTTTGCCGGCCAAGGTTACGAAGCGTCGCCCGGGTAGTGAGGGGCGTTCTTTGGCGGAGATTTTCGGTATTCCCTCGAAGCAATGTCAGGTTAGGCCCTTTGCACGAGAGGCGAGCGAACGGTACTCTGCCGTTTCGAGGGCGAAGGAATCGCCAGAGACGGGATCGGCTACCGCGGTTGCTACCTTACCGTAGCCAATCATCGCGCCCCCTTGCCTCCCTACTTCGAATACGTCGTGAGGAGGCGCACCAGTTCGCGTTGCTCGAGAACCTCGGCGAGTTCCAGGGGCGTGAGGCCATTGGGGCCGTTGATCGAAGCGTCCGCGCCGTGTTTGAGCAGCACGCGGACGGCATTCGCGGCCTTGACATAGACGGCATGATAAAGGGGTGTCGCTCGGGGTTCGTTGCGGGCATTGATGGCTGCTCCGTGCTTGAGAAGGGTTTCAATCATCTCCCCGTCGTCAAGGCCCGCAGCCTGATGCAGGGGCGTGTTTCCCTGGATGTCGGCGGCATTGACATTCGCGCCGCGCTCAATCATCAGATCAAGCATGTCCTGCTTTCGCCCGAGAACGGCCACCTGGATCGGCGTGCGATCCATCTGTGTCTTGTTTTTCAGTTCGAGGTCGGCTCCGTGCTCCAGCAAAAAGAGGACCATTTCCCCGAAGCCGGAGGTGAGGGCCATCTCCAGTGGGGAGTAACCCTTCGTAGTCCCGGCCGGCACCGCGTTCACATCCGCCCCGTGTTCGATGAGCAATGCGGCCAGTCGCAGGTAGTCCTCTTCGGTTCCGAATTCGGTGGCCTCGAACCCTTCTTCCGGGGGTGGAGCGTCATCCGGCGCTGGTCCGCGAGCTGCGAGACCGAGGGCAGTCACGGCATAGTCCTTCATTTCCCCGGGATTGGCACCGGCCTTGAGGAGAAGCGTGACGATCTCGACCCTTCCCCCTCCCGCTGCGTTCAGTAATGCGGTGGACCCTTCCGTTGAGCGGGCGCCAACCATTGCGCCTGCCTCGAGCAACAGACGGACGGTTTCCACGGATCCGGCCGGGCCACACGCGGACTGGAGCGGTGCTATCCCCTTCGCTGTTTTCGCCTCAATCTCGGCACCGTGCTCGAGGAGCAGGGGAATATGGGTGGCGCGTCCCTCCTCGGCCGCATTGTGAAGCGGCGTGAAGCCGGCGAAATCCGGCGCGTTCGGGTCGGCACCGGCTTCCAGCAGGAGGCGCAGCGATTCGACGTTTGTCCCATGCGCGGCCCGATGAAGGGCGGTCATCTTTTCGCCGCCCACCGCTTTGGCGTTGAAACCGGCGGCCAGCGCCTTCCGCAGCAAAGCGGGATCGAAAACCACGGCCTTGAGCGTCTGATAGTGTGCGGATTCCGGCAGGGCATCGGGCTTCAGCGAGGCGAACATCAGGTTGAAGGCGCTCTCGTTGCTCATTTTGGTGGCAAACTCGATGGGCGATACGCCTACGGCATTGGGAGTGTCCGCTGGTTTGACAAGCGGATCGGCACCGGCCTCGAGCAGGAGTTGGATCGCCGCATCGGGCGCGTGCGCAATTGCGGCCGTCCCCAGGGCTGTCGTGATGGTGAGGATCCTATTCGGATCAGCCCCGTGCTCCAGCAGGAGGCGAATGGTATCGGTATCTCCCGACAGGGCTGCTTCACCAAGTGGGCTTTGCGCGTATTTTCCGTTCGGATCGGCGCCGGCCTTAAGGAGGAGCGCCACGATGGCTCGCTTCGACGCGCGCAAGGGCTCCGGTTCCCGGCGGAACCAACTGCTGAGGAATTCGCCGAACGTTGGCTCGCCGGACTGCAACTGGAGTTCGGCCAAGACGGATTTCGGATCATCGTTGGCCGCCGCTCCGCCTGAGGAATGCTCACCCTCGCTCTGGAACACGGTCCTCATGGCCCGAGCTCCGGTTTCGGTCAGCGTGACCGTGTTCGCCGCGCCGCTCAAGGGCGAACACGTAATGGTAGAGAATCTGGATCTCTTCTCAACGGCGGGATTCACCTCGGCGCCGTGTTCCACCAGAAGCCGCACAGCATCCAGATGCCCTCCGCTTGCCGCGAGGGAGAGCGCGGAGGCCGAATTTCCTGAAGACAGAAGATTGATATCGGCCCCCCGGTCGATGAGGAGACGCAAAACCTCGGTATGGCCTTCGGCGGCGGCCACCATCGCCGCGGTCCTGCCGAGGGCGTCCCTGGCGTCGAGGAGCTTGGTGCTCTGATCGAGCCATTGACGCAGGGCCTCGACATTTCCTTTTCGCGCGTCCGCGAGGAACTGGTCGAGTCCCGGAACCGTCATCTCCACGTTCTCGAGGACTTCCTTCACGGCGGCACTCCTGGTGATTTGGGCGGGCGTTTGGCCGCTTCCGTTCAATGAGTGGCGATCGGCGCCCCGCTCGAGAAGCAGGCGGCACACCCCCACATGCCCGCCCCGTGCGGCGGAGTGGAGCGCGGTCCAAGCGAAGGATCCCCGGATCTCGATGTCGGCCCCTCGATCGAGGAGAAGGGTGACCGCCTCAAGGTGGCCTTCCCAGGCGGCGATGTGAAGGGCCGTATCATCCGAGACATCCTTGAGCTTCCACGCCTCCGGATCGGCATCAAGGATGGCCTTGAGACCGTCGGTGTCTCCCGCCTTGGCCGCCGCGTGGATCGAGGTTTGGCTTTTGGTCTTCTGTTGCGCGTATGCGGGAAGCGGCGTCAGTGCGGCAAGGGCGGCGGCGGTTGCGATCCGGATGATGGTGTTCATGACAGGCAGTGGGAAAGGATGGTCGGGGAAAGGACGGAAGATTCCTAAGGAGCGAAGGGCACGTCGTAGGGCTCCAGTGTCATTGGTACCATGGTCTGACCCATATAACCCGGTTGAGGTACAATGCTGATGCCTCTCCCCTCGGAATGCCCCCAGCCCAGAGCCCGCCCATCGGGTTGATAACCGGGCGCGGTGGGAACCTCCGTCGGCCCGGCACAGCCGATGCCAAGCAGGGGTGCCAGCATGGCGGCGACCGCAAGCAGGGGGAATTTACGGCGGGGATTGCGGTCGAGTGGCGATGACTGGGAAGGGTGTTTCGTTTTCATGGTGATGTCGGATTCATACTAACTGTGGGTAGTAATCGAGATCGGCGGGCAAAGGTTACAGGCTCGCGAACCTCCGTCATCATTCGCATGGTTCCTCGGTGGGCGGGGCTTCCTCGGCGTCCTCCGGGTCATTGAACCGGAGGAATCCCTCCTCATCCCGGACGACCGCTGGTTCGGTCGCATTGGGAGGAGAAGGGACCGCCTCGACCTCTTGCG
>JAHEDC010000138.1 GCA_024641425.1 Verrucomicrobiales bacterium
TGCGAAAGCCGTTTCCGCGGAAAAACGTGGTACCGGGAGACGGGCTAACCCTTTATCGGCGAATCACCCGCGCGTCAAGCCTTGGGGCGGAGGCCCCCACCGGGCCCTCTCCGTGCGCTGAATCCCTCAAAGTGGCTGCCAGACGGCGCGGTAGTATTGTATGGATTGGGTCGCAATCGAGTCGGCCAGTCGCACGGTTATCCGGGTGGTGCCTTCGGTCGGGTCGCTATGGCGGTCGATTTCCCGGTAGGTGTTTGAGGGGAGGACGAACCACGTTTGCAAATCAGCGGAGGATTCGACGCGCAGGGTGCACTGCTCGGACCGCAGGGGGAAAGGCGAGGTGAAGTCGACGGTGACGGTTCCAGCGGCCTCGGCAATGGCGGAGGCGAGGATCGGAATGGAACTGGCGTCGTTCGGGTCGGTCTGGAACTGGAATTCCCGGGCATTGGAAAAGCCATCGCCATCGGGATCGTCGTCGTCTCCGGATTGCAAACCTGTCGGGAAGTGGGTCGCGAGCCAGCTTGCCTTGGTCGGGAAAACGAGGACTGTCGCCTGTCTCCTCAGGATTCCATCGAGCGTGAGCTGGTAGGTGGTGTCACTGGCCGGGGTCACTCGCAGATGCCCGATGCCGTTCACCGTGTGGCTGGAAACGTCGCCCGCGCCGTGGTCGATGGTGAGAGTGCCGAAGGATTCAACGTTCCATTGCAAGGTCGTGGAGTCCCCGGCAATGATGGATGGATGCAGGGCGATGAAGGAATGGATGGCCGCCGGACCCGGGGGCGAGGCGGTCTGGTTCGACCGGATTTCAGAGATGGGATCGTCGCCATACGATATGTCGACGCGAAAAGTGGCGTTGCTATCGTAGACGGGCGGTCGGACGAGGTTGCCGGGGAAGCGCATGGAGTAGACGAGATCGCCGGTGGCTTCATCGTAAACCGAAACAACGGGAGTCTTTTCGGAAAGGGTGTCGATGACAGGGAGGAATCCGGCAGGGATGCGTCCGTCGTTGTCGGCCTGGTTGATCGTGACAGGCCAATCGGGAAACTGCGAGCCGGTTTGCGGGAATGCGGGATCGGCGTGAAGCGGCCAGGCTTCGAAGGTGATCCGGCGGGTCGATTTCCTGATGCGGATGATACCGTAACCGGCGCTGCGGTCGTGGAGATTGGGCGGATCCATGTTGCGACTCTGGTTGTAATACTCGAGGGGATTGGCCGCGCCGATGATCCGGATGTGGCCGGGAAACTGCGAGGTGAGATTCGGTTCGCCGCTGGGCAGCGTGCCGGTGCCGTCGAGGTAGAAATCTCCCTTGTAGGGACTCACGGTGCTGGTGCGTCCGCCGGTGTTATGCACCG
This sequence comes from Verrucomicrobiales bacterium, assembly GCA_024641425.1. GTDB lineage: Bacteria > Verrucomicrobiota > Verrucomicrobiia > Verrucomicrobiales > DEV007 > JAHEDC01. The sequence goes on from JAHEDC010000138.1 coordinate 1,353, forward strand.
GATCCCAGGCGCGCGGAAAGAAGTTGGAGATAGCGGGCGACGTAAAGGAGTAGCCGGCATCGGCCGGGCCATCGATACCGTGGTGGACGAGCGTGCCGATGTGCTGGTCGCCTGCGAGCTGGAAACTGCGCGACAGACGGAACAAGGCCCATGCCTCGTTACGGCGGTGCGCCGGCCAACCGTGCGTATCCCGGTCGTTCAAGCCGAAGTTGTATCCTTCGGCGGCGTGGGTATGGATCATTCCAATCGGTGATTGGGACACAACGCATTTTACCTTCTGCCCAATCCAGTCGGTGGACCAGGCCCTGAGGAAATCCTTCTGCCGCTGGCCGAGGAGAACCTGCTCGTCCAAATCGGCGGGGAAATCCAGGCTGCCGGTCTTGAATTTCCGATCCTCAAGAACCGCGAAGCCGATTTCCCCGTAACTCAGCCCGGTGAAGTAAACCTTGATCCCCTGGGCAACCGGTGGCGCGGGCTGGATGGGATTGTAAGGATCGGGCACGGGCATATGGCTGGTCTGCGTGCGCTCCACCAGTCGGACCCAGGACGGCGGGGATTCGTAACCTCCTGTCCTTTGATCGGTGGTGGCGATTCCGCCCTCGCCCCAGAGGTTTCCCTGATAGACATCGTGATCGTCCGGGAGGCAGATGGTGGGCATCTCCTTGGCGAGATCGCGCGCCTCAAGCATCCAGAGAAACCATTTGTAGAGATAGTCGTGATGCTGCGCGAAGGCGCTCGTGGTGTCCTTGAACGTCGGCTGGCCCTCGTAGATCTGGTCGCCCAGTGCGAGCAGGACATCGGGCTCGAACTTGGCGATGTGATCGTAAGCGAGTGTGTGAGGATGCCAGATACCGGTCGGCGACCAGTCGATGCCATCGTTCTGAACACTGCCGTCGGCAATCCGCTGGCAGGAGGTGTTCACGACAACGATCTCGTCCTTTTCGACGGGATCGTGGCGCACGGTTCCTTCCCAGTGATAGGTGTTGCCGTCGACGACGACACCAAGGCGATACGGTGTGTCGCGGGTGTCGTCCCAGGGACTGATCTCGAAGGTCGCATTGTAGGCGGCGAGGTTGTCGGTGTTATCGACCGGCGCGGAGGCGATCCCCACCCAACTGACGCCGTTCCATGTTTCCAAGGTAACGGGTGGCGTGCCCGCGATGTCGAGGGCCGGGAGTTGGGCGGTCATTCGGAGCACGCCCCGATTCAGGGTGTAGAGGGCGCCGATGAGAGCGAGGTGACGGTCAGACTCTGGCTCGAGGGCATCGCCGCTGCCGGAAAACTCGTCGAACCAGAAGCGGGCATCGCTGCCGCCACCATGATGGGAGAGAAGCCCGAAGGAACCGAGAACGCGGTCGGAGGGAACGTTCGTGGTCGCTGTGGAAAGGACGATGTCTCCGGCTCCAAGGGACTGGATTGTCAGAGCGTATTCGCCGGTCACGCCGTCGTAGTCCGCGATGAGTTCAAGATGTGACTCCGCCGCGATTCCGCCTGCCGGAGTGACTCCGGCAACGACCGTGTCGACCGAACCTCTCGAGAGGTCCTCGATAACGACCGCGCCGTTTCCGTTGAGGCCGAGGAAGGTGCCGAAATCCCGCCCGAGCCCATCGTGTACCAGCAACGCGCCCCGCCAGTCGAGGTTCGGACCCGCTCCGACGAGAAAGCCCGTTTTGGAATCAGCGACGGGATTGCCCGCGTGAACGCCAGTAAGCACCGAGAGGGTGAAGTTTTCCCCGTTGCTTCGAATCGAGGTGCCGATACGATGGAGGGTACGTCGCGCGAGGTTGCCCTGAACGCAGTTCACCCGGCCATTGCCGACTTGCCAGTCATGCAACCGGTTTCCCCAATAACCCGGACCGGGCCAGACGCGGTTCGGCGAAGCGTCCCAGGTGTTTGAAAACGCGCCATTCGGGGAGGCGGCGGGATAACAATCGAAACGGACGTTGTCCACCGCACAGAAGATGCCCTCCTCGTCATCGGTGCCACGGAACCGGAGGCCGATTTCCTTGCCCGCGAACGCGTCGAGGGTTCCGGCCGGGATCGCGAAGTGATAGTGATCCCATGCATGTTCGTTCGGGGACTTCAACCGCACTGCTCGACTGGCGATCACTTGCGACCCGCCGGGATCGTCGACATAGGCTTCGATGAGGATCGAGACAGGATCCACGGGCGTCGGCGGATCAGGAATGCCGGGAGTCGAGTCGTTGACCGAGAGGAGAAAGTTCTCGACGCGACCGAATCCATTGGCATTGCCGTCACCGTCATCCGTCGTAAACGCGGCGAAGAGTCTTTTGCCATGGGCCGAAGCCGGAACAGGGGTAAAGTCGACGGAATAACTCTCCCAAGTACTATCGACGGTCGAGAATGGCGCGAGGCGTGTCTCCAGAATCGTCCTTGTCCCGGTGATCGTGTTATCGTCGGTAGTGTAAAGAAAGACGGCAATGCGGTCGGCGCTGTCCGTCCAGTTCGAGGCATCGCGCCAGACAAGTGAGACGGTAACGACATCGCCGGTGACAAGGCTGTATTCGGTGTCGTTCGCGAAGGTGTTGGGATTGTTCTGACGCAGAACGGCATTCCGGGTGCCGTCGAAGAGAATGTTCGTGCGCGTCGCTTCACCCGACTGGTTTCCGGTAATATTCGTCCAGGACGGTGTCTCATTGAAAGACCGCGAGTCGGTCGTCGAGGTATCATCGTTGAAATCACCATTGCGGGTACCCGGGCCGATGAGTAAGGGTTCGAAGAGCTTTAGGGTAAAGTTATCGAGCCGCGCGAAGCCGTTGGCCGCCGCGTTTCCGTCCACTCCCTCGAAGAATACGAACAGGCGTCTGCCAACGACCGACGCGGGCGCGGCGGCAAAGGTGCCAGTGAAGGTTTCATAAGTGGAATCGATCGTTGACGGGCCGGACACCAGCGACTGAATTTCGGCGCGGTTGCCCGTGATGGTATCATCGTCAGTAGTGAAGAGCGTAACCCGAATCTGATCGGAAGCGTCATCCCAGTTGAGAGCGTCACGCCACGCGTAGGCGACTTGAAAAATGTCACCGGTGCCAAGGGTGTGGCCCGTATCAACGGCGAATCGGAGAGTGCCGGCATCCGAGACGACGGCATTGCGCGTTCCATCGGACGGCAGGGCACCGGTAATCCGAGTAGCAGGCACGTTTTGCCCCCCTCCGAGGTTGAACCAGTCAGGGGTATCGGCAAACGTGCGCGTGTCCGCCGTGGAAGTGTCGGCATTGAAGTCGCCGTTGCGTCGTGAGCCTCCGACGAGGATATTCGCGGGCTGGGAGAAAGGGGTGCCATCGAGCGCCGCGTCGAAGCGGATCGAGTAGGCCGCGCCGGGCTCGATCGGATGGGACGTTCGTTGCCTGACCGATTGGGAATCCTCGAAGCGCAGTTTCCAGCGCCCGTTACCATAGGTAATGTCGCCCTCGGAGAGCGTTCCGTCGCCCTCCCATCCCAGGATCGACGGATCCGAGACCGGAGTCCCGTTGACACCGTTATTGATCTCCGCCGAGGGATTGATCAGCGGAATGGGAGCGGCCCGGGCGCAGGACAGGGCGCACAGAAGAAGCGAGAGGATTTTCATGGGGATTGGGAACTCTCCTCGCAGGCGCGGAGGCCCACTGCGTCGGAGGGACGGGTGGCGCCGATGGGGCCAACCACCGGGTTCGCCTCCGCCTTCCCGGCGGAAGACGAGGTCGTTGCGATGGCATATTCTATAACGGATGGATCGGCACGTTCAAGGCGAACCGGTCGTCACCGGGACGTGCTCATCAAGGGCGACGTTCCTTTCGCGCCGACCACAAAGCGATGAAGCCGCCGGAAAGGAACTCTCGAGCCCTTTTATGGGTGCAACGAGAGCCACTTCTTTCACTCGACATCGCGGCCGATCCGCCTCATACAAGCTTCCATGAATACCAGAACAACCATGGGCATCCTGATGGCGATTTTCTCGGTCACCACCCACCTTCCTGCGCAGGCTCCCCTTGTCTTTGAAGGCACGGAGGGTCCTGGGATGGGCAAGCACATCGTCTTCCTCGCCGGTGACCATGAGTACCGCTCCGAGGAATCGTTGCCGGCCCTGGCGCGACTGCTGGCGAAGCACCAAGGCTTCAAATGTACCGTGCTCTTTAACGTGGACCAGAAAACGGGGACGATCATTCCGGGCAATTCGAACATGCCGGGGATGGAGGCACTGGACACCGCCGACCTGGCCGTCGTTTTCCTCCGCTTCCAGAACTTCCCGCCCGACCAGATGAAGCACTTCACCGCGTATCTCGACCGGGGCGGACCGGTGGTCGGGATGCGCACGGCGACGCATGCGTTCAAGATTCCCCGCGACAGCCCGTTTGCGAAGCATTCCACCGAGTATGATGGCGAAGAATACAAGTCCGGATTCGGTCATCAAGTGCTCGGCCAGACGTGGATCGGACACTACGGCGCGAATCACCGCCAAAGCACGCGCATTGACCCGATCGAATCGGAAAAGGCGCATCCGATCCTGCGCGGCGTGAAGGACGTGTGGGTGCAGGCCGGTGGTTATGTGGGGAAGCCGGTGGATGCGGAGATCCTGACGATGGCGCAGCCGCTCAATGGCATGACGCCGGACTCTCCCGCCGACCCCGAGAAGGTGCCCATGCCCTCGGAATGGACCCGGAGCTACAAGACGCCCACGGGCGGCACGGCACGCGTCTTCACCTCGCTCTACGGCGCCTCGGAAGACCTTCTCAACGAAGGCTACCGCCGCCTCCTTGTGAATGGCTGCCTCTGGGCGATGGGAATGGAGGACGCGATCAAGCCGGATCTGGCGGTCGGACTTGTCGGACCTTACAAGCCGAACCCTTTTGGCGGTGGCACTTACGCGCGGGATATCAAGCCCGAGGTCTATGCGGGTTTTGACAGCCCGATTCCGGCGCACGACAACACGAAGGGGCCGGAGGCGAAGAAGGAAGCGAAACAGTCGAAGCAGAAGGCGAGGAAAGCGGAAGCGAGAGGAACTTCGCCCGCGGCGACGGTCGCGAGCACCCGCGAGCCGGCGCGCTTTGTCCGCATCGAACTACCCGGCGCCAACCGCATTCTCACGCTCGCGGAAGTGGAAGTGATCAGCGGCGGCGAGAACATCGCGAAGGATGGCAAGGCCACGCAGTCAAGCACCAACGGCCGCGGAGTGGCCGCAAAGGCGCTGGATGGCAATAAGGACTCCGACTACAACCAAGGCGGACAGACGCACACGACGAACTCGGGCTCGACGAATCCCTGGTGGGAGGTCGATCTCGGGAAGACGGCGCACATCGACGCCATCGGTATCTGGAATCGCAAAGGCTACGAGGGCCGCCTCGATGGATTCACGCTGACCCTGCTGGATGGCCAACGGAACCCCGTGTTTCGCGCGGACAATCTCGCGGCTCCGGAGTCGATGGTCATTGACATTGAGGCGCAAGGCAAGACCACTTACCTGACCTACGAAGGGAAACCGGGCGTGCCCGGAGCGCAGTCCGGCACGACCGCGAAGACGAAAAAGGAAGGCAGGCGCAAGGCGCCGGCCCCATCCAAGGAACCGCAACTCGTCCCGGTGCCCGCGGATTACCGGGATCCGCTCCCGTTCGTCTTCGGCAAAGGCGATGTCGTCGCGATTCTCGGCAATGGTTTGGCGGATCGCATGCAGCACGATGGCTGGGTGGAGACGGTGCTGCAAAGCCAACTGCCCGATCAACAGGTGCGCTTCCGCAACATGAGCGTGAGCGGCGACCGGCCAAACAGCTTCCCCCGCAGCAGCGGAGCCACCGACATTATCGATTACCTGCGCCATGTGAAGGCGGATGTCGTGTTCGGCTTCTTCGGCTACAATGAGTCGTATGAAAACAAGCCGGAGGAGTTTCAGAAGCAGCTTGTCGCGTTCGTGGGAAAAATGCGCGGGAGCATGGCCAACGGGAAATCCTTCCCCCGCGTCGTCCTCTTCAGCCCCATCGCGCACGAGGACACCCACAACGCGCACGTGCCGGACGGCAGGGCACACAATGAGGCCCTGGAGGCTTACACGCGGGCGACCGAGGCGGCGGCCAAGGACGTCGGCGTGGCTTTCGTCGACTTATTCCATCCGTCCCTAGAACTCTTCGAGGCCGCACAGGCACCACTGACAATCAACGGCGTGCATCTCACCGCCGAAGGCAACCGCCAACTCGCCGAAGTGATCGCGAAGGCATTGCTTGGAAAGGAAGTGGCCGCCTCGGTGTCCATGGAACCCCTGCGTGAAGCCGTGGTGGACAAGAGCCTGCACTGGTATCATCGCTACCATGCCTCCGATGGCAATGACGTGTGGGGAGGACGTTCGACACTCGCCTTCGTCGACGGACAGACCAATGCCGCGGTGCTCCAGCACGAACTTTCCATGCTCGATGTGATGACGACGAACCGCGACGAGCGCGTGTGGGCCCGGATCAAGGGGAACGACTGGAAGATCGACGATAGCAACGTGCCCAAGCCGATTCCTGTGGTCTCCAATGTGGGCGGCGGAAGCAAGAGCAGCAACGCGCAAAAGGAAGGCCGCCTCAGTTACATCGGCGGTGAGGAAGCTATCCGGTATATGGCCGTGAAGAAGGGCTTCGAGGTTCACCTCTTCGCCGATGAAGCGCGGTTCCCGCAGCTCGCCAATCCGGTGCAGATGCAGTTCGACACCAGGGGGCGCCTGTGGGTTGCCACATGGCCCGACTACCCGAAATGGGAACCCTTGAAGGAATCCAGGGATGCCCTCCTCATCGCTCACGACGACGACAACGATGGCAAAGCGGACCGCATCACCGAGTTCGCGAGGATCCACAATCCCCTCGGTTTCGAGTTCTGGAACGGCGGGGTCCTCGTCACCCGGCAGTCGGAGATTCTGTTCCTCAAGGACACCGATGGAGACGACAAGGCCGACGTGCAGACGATCATGCTCATGGGCCTGGACAGCTCCGACACCCACCATGGCGCGAACAACCTCATTTATGGCCCCGACGGCGGCATCTACTGGCAGAGCGGCGTCTTCATGCAGCACAATTACGAGCATCCCTGGGGGCCTTCGCTCCAGGTCGGTGCGAGCGCGATGTATCGTTTCGATCCGCGCCGCTTTACGATCTCCATGCATGCGACGAATTCGCCGAACCCCCATGGGACTTCGTTTGACTACTGGGGCTATCACTACGCCACCGATGGCACCGGCGGGCGCGCGTATCAGGTGCGGCCCGAGGGCACCGGATTCAAGATGTACGAACTGCTTAAGAAGGAAGTGCGGCCCGTCACCGCCAGCGAAGTGGTCAGCAGCACCCATTTCCCCGACGCGATGCAAGGAGATTTCCTCATCTGCAACGTCATTGGCTATCTCGGAGTGAAACATTACCATCTTGGGCGCGATGCCGGGAAAGGCACCGTTTGGGGCGAACCCGCCGGAGACGAACTGACGGTCAAGATCCTTCAGGCCGACGGAACGATGGCAGAGGAGAAATCACGCGGCTTTCTCATGAGCGGCGACAAGAACTTCCGCCCCAGCGATGCCATCTTCGCTCCCGATGGTTCCCTTTACCTCAGCGACTGGCACAATGTCATCATCGGTCATATGCAGCACAACGTGCGCGACCCGAACCGCGACCACCAGCACGGCCGCATCTACCGCATCACCGCCACCGGGCGACCGCTGCAGAAGATCGTGCCCATTGACGGTCAACCGATCCCAGCGCTGCTGGAAAACCTCAAGCACCCCACCGATGGCATTCGCCACCGCACCCATATTGAACTGAGCGAGCGCGATTCGAAGGAAGTCACTGCCGCCACCAAGGAATGGATGAAGCAATTCGATCCGAACGAGAAGGGCGACGCGCACCACTTGCTCGAAGCATTGTGGATTCACCAGCAGCATAACGAGCGCGACGTGAAGCTTCTCGGCGATCTCTTGAAATCGCCCGAGCCGCACGCGCGCATCGCGGCGAATACGGTACAGCATCTGTGGTTCAATGTGGATGCCTCCATCGGTGGCAGTGGCAGCGCCGGGGAAGAGGAGACTGCGGCCAAGAAATCGGGCCTTCTCTCGGATACCCCGGAGCTCACGACCATCCGTATTGCCACCGTGCCGGAGCGGATGATGTATGACGTCAAGGAACTCACCGTGAAGGCGAGCAAGAAGATCCGGCTCCACTTCGCGAACCCGGATTTCATGCCTCACAACATCCTGCTGGCGAATCCCGGGACGGAAGAGGCCATCGCGATGAAAGCCATCGCCCTCGGTGCCCGGGGTTTTGATGTCGGCTTCATCCCGGAGAGTCGGGACATTCTCTGGGCCAGCAAGCTCCTCGACAATGGCGAGGAGGAAATCATCGAGTTCACCGCTCCAGCCAAACCCGGCGATTATCCGTATATCTGCTCGTTCCCGGGACATTACCTCATCATGCGCGGCGTGCTGCATGTGAGATAAGGCGGCAAATGGAACTCGACCACTTGAAGTTATGACAACTTCCAAGTTATGACCCGCGAGCCAAGAATCCCCGCAATCCTCCTTGCAGCCTTATCGGACTGCAACGCCACGGCAAGCGCACGGACATCGCAGCACCCCCCACGGATGTTGCGGGATGACTCGCAAGATCAGCCCGACCACTGAACCACCCATACCATGAAATCCCTCGCCCTCCTGCTTTTCCTCGCCGTCTGCGGCAGCGTCCGCTCGACGGAGCGTTCGAACATCATCTTCCTCTTCTCCGATGATCAGACCGCACGGGCCATCGGCTGCTATGGCAACAACGAAGTCCTTACGCCGAACCTCGACAAACTGGCAGCCGAAGGCGTGCGCTTCACCAATCATTACAATACGACGGCCATCTGCATGGCGAGCCGCTGCTGCGTGCTGACCGGACTTTACGAATATCGCCATGGCTGTAACTTCGAGCATGGCGATCTGGAGCGCCGATTCATCCGAGAATCTTACCCGGTGTTGCTGCGGAAGGCCGGTTACTTCACCGGCTTTGCGGGTAAGATCGGGTTTGTATTGCAGGGAGAGAAATTCGAGGCGTTCGCTTCGCTCTTCGACGTGTGGGCCGGCGGCCCGGGGCAGACGTATTACGAAACGGCGAGGAACGAAGGGATAGCCATGTATGCCGACAAATATCCGCACTGTTCGCGTGCCTATGGTGCGTGGGCGCAGGATTTCCTCAAGTCAGCCAAAGCGAGCGGCCAGCCCTTCTGCTTGAGCGTTAGCTTCAAGGCCCCACACCTGCCGTTCACGCCCGATCCGATCGACAGCAAGCTCTACGAAGGGAAGACGTTCAAGCCCCCGCCAAACTACGGCGTCGCGAAGGGACTGCATTTGTCGGCGCAGGCCCATACCAGCCGCGCCGCCACTGCCTACCGCGAATGGGTCAACGATTATGACGATACAGCGGCGAAATACTATGCGCTCATCACCGGCGTGGACGCCGCTGTGGGAATGATTCGCGAAGGGCTGAAGCGTGAGAGTCTTGAAGCGAACACGGTCATCATCTTCACCTCCGACAATGGTTATAACTCCGGCTCCCACGGGTTCGGCGACAAAGTCCTCCCATACGAGGAAGGCTCGATGTCTCCGCTCATCATCTATGATCCGCGCCTTCCCGAGAAGGACGCCGGCTCAAGCAGCGACGCGATCACCGCCAACGTGGATATGGCTGCCACGATCCTCGCTTTGGCAGGAGTGGCCGCGCCGGAGGACATCGACGGGAAGAACCTGCTGCCCTTGCTGACCGATCCGAAAGGCCAGGTCCGCGAAGCGTTGCCGCTTTTCAATTTCTGGGGCGCGAAATCTGCTCAGTCGATGGCCGTCGTCACACCGGAATGGAAGTATATCTTCTGGTTCTACGGCGAAGGGATGAAGCCGACGGAGGAACTGTTCAATGTCGGCCGGGATGAGTACGAGATGACCAATCTCGCCGGCGATCCGGGGTACCGTGAGTCCCTGAATGCGATGCGCGCGTCTTACGATGCCGAACTTGCGGCAATCAAATCCAAAGTCGTGAAGGGGCATGGATATGAAAGGTATCCGATGCTCTTCGACCGCACCATCCCCTGGACCGAAAAGGCTTCCCGACTTCGATCGTCCAAGCCGAACCCGGCTGGGAGGAGAAAAGGGAACAAAGGGAAAGCGGCGAACTAGGCGACGGCGTTCCGAGGCCATGCACCTCCGCGGTTCTCCCATTCAACGATTGCGCCTTCGCGACCGTCCCTGAAACGAAGGGCACCGCCCTGCCGTGAACCAAGGAATTCCTTGAGACCGTGTCTTGAATCCCATACTATCAGTTTACCATGGAAACCTCTGAAACCAACCCCACTCCCGAAGCAATCACGCGCCGCGACTTCACCCGTCGAGCCGTCGGCACCGCCTTTGCCGCTGCAGCCGGCGGGGGCATGCTTGCTCCGATCGACGGAGCCGCAGCCGAATCTGCCCAGCCATTCGGAGCGGCGTTTCCCCGGCTTGACTCGCTGGCGACCGGGGAATGGTGGCTGGTGAAGGGGACGGGCAAAGACGCCCCGCCCCCCATGGACGTGCCCCGCGACGAGGTCGTCGCCTTCGCACTCTACACCCACGACCGCGGCGTGCTGAAGTTGACGGCGCAGCTCTATCCGCTGAAGCCCGACGAGGCGCGCGAGGCCCGGTTGGAACTCCAGCGCGACGGTACGTGGAGCGAAGTGGCGAAAGTGCCCCTCTCGATGCCGGGGTGGAGCGCGCATTTCCGCCTGGAGGACTGGGACGGGGCAACCGACGTCCCCTACCGCGTCCGGCATGGGGAGAAAGCCGCATTCGAGGGCCTCATCCGCCGTGATCCGGTGGACAAGGACGTGATCGTCATCGCGAACATGTCGTGCAATTCCAGCCGCACCACCGGACAGCGGCCCGAGATCGTCGAGCACCTGAAGGCTCAGAATCCCGATCTGCTCTTCTTCGCCGGCGACCAGACCTACCGCCATACCGAGCACACGGCGGGGTGGATCGAGTTCGGCCTTCAGTTCCGCGACGTCATCCGGGACCGGCCCACCATCTGCATTCCGGATGACCATGATGTCGGCCACCCGAACCTCTGGGGCGAGAACGGGAAACGCTCGGTCGTGAAGGACAACTCGGACGGCGGCTACTACTACCCCGTCGAATATGTGAACATGGTGCAGCGGCAACAGACATGGAATCTGCCCGACCCGGTCGATCCCGCTCCCGTCTTGCGCGGCATCACCGTCTATTTTACCCGCCTGCGGCTCGGAGGAGTTGATTTCGCCATTCTCGAGGACCGCAAGTTCAAGAGCGGCCCCAAAGGGAAAATCCCGCAGATGGGACCGCGGCCCGATCACATCAACGATCCCTCCTACGACCCGAAGTCGATCGACCTGCCCGGACTCGAACTCCTCGGGCCGAGGCAGGAGAAATTTCTCCACGAATGGGGACAGGACTGGACGGGCGCCGACCTAAAGGCCGTCCTTTCGCAAACCGCCTTCTGCGGAGCCGTCCACATGCACGGAGGCGAGAACAGCCGCCTCCTCGCCGACCTCGATTGCAACGGCTGGCCGCAGACGCCCCGCCGCCGCGCGCTCGAGGAAATCCGCCGCGCGCGCGCCGTCCATCTCTGCGGCGACCAGCACCTCGCCGTCGTGGTCAAGAACGGCATCGACGATTTCGGGGACGGTCCCTACCAGTTCACCAGCCCCGCGCTCGTCAATACGATCTACGGTCGCTGGTGGCACCCCCTCGACGAGAAAGCGG
>JAHEDC010000601.1 GCA_024641425.1 Verrucomicrobiales bacterium
CTTCAAAGTCATTGTCACGCGGCCGGGTGACCGGATTATAGGCGTGCTGTCAAAGCCGCAAACGGCACTGAGCCAGCGCCCAAACCGCGGCTTCGGCGATCACGGGATCGGGATCCGCGGCGGCTTGTTGGAGGGCGGGCAGATCGGCGGCGGTGCCGGTGTTGCCGAGGGCGATGCAGACGTTGCGCAGGAAGCGGGGGCGTTTGATGCGCTTGATGGGGGACTTGGCGAAAAGGGCGCGGAATTCGGCGTCGGTGAGGGCGAGGAAGTCGCGGAGCGGGGTGTTGCGGACGTAGTCACGGGCGGCGAGACGGGTTTCGCGGGCGGTTTGGGCGAAGCGGTTCCAGGGGCAGACGGCGAGGCAGTCGTCGCAGCCGAAGATGCGGTCGCCGAGGGCCTCGCGGTATTCCTCGGGGATCGGGCCGGGGTGCTCGATGGTGAGATAGGAAAGGCATTTCCGGGCGTCGAGGCGCCGGGGTGCGGTGATGGCCTGGGTCGGGCAGGCGTCGAGGCAGGCGGTGCATTTCCCGCAGTGGTCGCGAGCCGGTGCGTCGGGCTCGAGGTCGAGGGTGGTGATGATCTCGGCGAGGAAGAAAAACGCGCCGAGCCGTCGATGGATCTGAAGGGTGCTCTTGCCGTTCCAGCCGAGGCCGGAGGCGCTGGCGAAGTCGCGTTCGAGAACGGGGCCGTAGTCGACGTAGCGGCGCTGGATGCCGCCGCGTTCGGCGAGGCGGGCGCAGAAGGCGTTGAGTTTCCTCTCGATGATATCGTGGTAGTCGTCGCCCCAGGCGTAGCGGGCGATGGTGCCCCTCGCGGCGCCGTCGGTGGCGGGCTCAGGATCGGGCTGGTAGTAATTGAGGGCGAGGACGATGATGGAGCGGGCCTCGGGGACGAGTTCGCGGGGATCGCGGCGGCGGTGCGGGGTCTTGGCCATCCATGCCATCTCGCCATGACAGCCGTCGGCGAGCCATTGGTCGTAGAGGTGGGCGTGCGCGGCCTCGGTGGCGCGGGCGATCCGGCAGTCGTCGAAGCCGAGTTCGCGGGCGATGTCCCCGATGTCTGTCTTGAGCGTGTCGATGGCCGAAGGGTCGCGGGGAGGGAAAGCTTTCGCAAGTTCCGCTTAGCGGGGGGCGTGGGCGGGATGTTTCCAACCGGTGGTCTGCCATTTCCAGTAACGCGAGAAGGCAAGCTTGATGTCCTCGAGAATGAGATAGTTGACCGGAATGAGAATGAGGGTGACGGCGGTGGCGAAAAGGATGCCGAAACCGAGGGAAACCGCCATGGGGACCAGGAACTGGGCTTGGGCGCTTCTCTCGAAGATGAGGGTGACAAGGCCGAAGAAGGTCGTAAGGGAGGTGAGGAGGATGGCGCGGAAGCGGGCGGCGCCGGCAGTGCGGATGGAGTCGAAAATACGGACGCCGTCCACGCGTTTCCGATTCACGTAGTCGACGAGGACCAGACTGTCGTTCACGATGACGCCGGAGAGGGCGAGCATGCCGAACATGCTCATCTGGCTGAGGGGAAGGCCCATGACGAGGTGCCCGAGGACGGCCCCGATGAGACCGTAGGGGATGACCGACATGACGATGAGGGGTTGGATGTAGGAGGCGAAAGGAATGGCAAGCAGCGCGTAAATGGCGAAGATCGTGAAGATGACGCCAAGGAGCAGGCTGTGGTTCGTCTTTTGCTGTTCCTCGATCTCACCTCCGAACTCGTAGGTGATACCGGGGTACTTCACGATCAGGTCATCGACAAAACGGGCGAGACTCTGCTGGATGGCGGGAACATCCGCGATGTCCTTGTCGATATCGGCGAAGACAGAGATCGTGCGCTTCCGGTCCTCGCGCACAATGCTGGAATAGGCGCGCCCGATAGAGATGTCGGCGACCTCCGAGAGGGGCACCTCGGAACCGTCGGGGGCGCGGATGCGCATGTTCTCGAGATTCGCGAGGGACTGGCGTTCCTCCAGTGGATACCGCACCATGACGCGGATGTCCTCGCGGGAGCGGAGGACGCGCTGGGCTTCCTGCCCGAAGAAGGCGTGGCGCGTTTGGCTGGCAAGCATTTCGGTGGTGAGGCCGAGCTGCTCGGCGGTCGGCTTGAGGACGAGCTGGATTTCCTCTTTCCCGTGTTGCGTGTCGTCGCGGATATCAACGACGCCCTGATAGGTGGCAAGATGTTCCTTGAGCTCACTGACGGCCTTTCCGATGAGCTCGAAGTTGAGGCCTTTGATTTCGACCTCGATGGCGTCGCCCCCGCCACCGCGGGCGAAGCGGAAGGAAAGTTCCTCGGCACCGGGAATGGGGCCGATGTTCCTGCGCCATTCCGCGACGAGCTGGTTGACGCCGATCTTGTTATCGCGGTCCTCCTCGTCGACGAGCCGCATGGCGACCTCGCCGCGGTTCGGGGCGCCGCCGCCGCTGCGACCGCGGCTGAGACCGCTTCCGCCCTTGGTGGTGAGGATGTGTTCGATGACACGGGGCTTGCCCGGGACGTTGTATTTCTCGCGGAGCTTCTCGGCTTCCTCGAGGATGCGGTCGAGATGGGGTTCCGTGACCTCGAAGGGAGTCCCGATGGGCATTTCGAGGTTCACGGTCGCGGTGTCGCTGTTGACGGTGGGGAAGGGGACACGCCGGATGCGGTTACTGGAGATCAGGCCTACGACGAGGATAACGGCGGCGGTGAAGACAGCGAAGACGAGGTAGCGTTGGCGAAGGGCGACTTCGAGGAAGGGCTCGTAGACTTTGTCGACGAAGCGTTCGAGACTCCGGGCGATTCCGTACTGGAGCCGTGGGAAGAAGGAGAGCTTGTCCGGGTCCCTCCCGGTTTTCATGTGTTTCAGGTGGGAGGGGAGGATCAATTTCGACTCGATAAGGGAGAAGATGAGGACGGGGATGACGATGGCGGGGATACCGTAGAAGATCTCGCCCCAGCGGCCCTCGATGATGAGGAGCGGTATGAAGGCGGCGATGGTGGTGAGAACGCCGAAGGTAACCGGCGTTGAAACCTCCTGCGTCCCCGTGACGACCGCTTCGAGTCCTTCCTCGCCGTTTCGCAGGTGGGTGTAGATATTCTCTCCCGTGACGATGGCGTCGTCGACGACGATGCCGAGGACGAGGATGAAGGCGAAGAGGGTGATGATATTGATCGTGACCCCGATGTAGGGCATGAGGGCGATAGCTCCCATAAAGGCAACGGGAATGCCGACACAGACCCAGAGGGCGAGCTGGAAGCGCAGGAAGAGGGTGAGGACGATGAAGACGAGAATGCCCCCGGAGATGGCGCTGGCCTTCAAGGTGTTCAGCCGTTCGCGCACGCTGGAGGACCGATCGCTCCAAAGGGTGATTTCCGTGCCGGGGGGCATGCTCTTGGCCTTGTCCTTGACGTATTTTTTCGCGGTGTCGGCGATGGCGAGGAGGTTCTGGTCGCTGGTGTAGAAGACATTGACGACGGCGGCTGGCTTTCCGTTGAAGCGCGCGAGG
>JAHEDC010000139.1 GCA_024641425.1 Verrucomicrobiales bacterium
GCGTCGGCGGAGCCGCGCTCTTCAATCTCCTCGGCGGTGTTCCGAAGGCTACCGCCATCGAGAATCGCGCGGACCTCCCCCATTTCGCGGCCCGCGCCAAACGCGTCATTTACCTCTTCCAATCCGGCGGACCGTCGCACGTCGATCTCTTCGACTACAAGCCGGGGATGAAGAACCTCCACGGCACCGAACTCCCCCCTTCCATCCGCGGCACCCAGCGCGTCACCGGCATGACCTCCGGCCAAGGTTCCTTCCCCGTCGTCGGCCCGATGGCCGAGTTCCGGCCGCGCGGGAAAAGCGGGCTTTGGCTTAGCGATCTTGTCTCGCACACCGGCGGTATCGCCGACGACATCACGGTCGTGAAATCCGTCCACACCGAGGCCATCAACCACGACCCCGCCATCACCTTCATCAACACCGGTTCCCAACAGATTGGCAAACCCAGCATGGGCTCGTGGCTCAGTTACGGTCTCGGCAGCCTGAACGAGAACTTCCCCGCCTACATCGTTCTCCTTTCCCAGGGCACGGGCAAGAATCCCGGCCAGCCCATCTTCTCACGCCTTTGGGGCAGCGGCTTCCTGCCCTCAAGCCACCAGGGGGTCAAGCTCCGCCCCGGCGCGAGCCCCGTCCTCTATCTCGCCAATCCCGACGGTATCACCCCCGACCGCCGCCGCGCCTTCCTCGACGACCTCGGCGCGCTCAACCAGATCCACCACACGGCGACCGGCGATCCCGAGATCGAGGCCCGCATCCGCGCCTACGAGATGGCCTTCCGCATGCAGACCTCCGTCCCCGATCTTCAGGACCTCTCCGACGAACCCGAAAGCGTCTTCGACCTCTACGGCCCCGAGGCACGGAAGCCCGGCAGTTTCGCCGCCAACTGCCTCATGGCCCGCCGCCTCGCCGAGCGCGGCGTGCGCTTCATCCAGCTCTTCCACCGCGGCTGGGACCAGCACATCGCCCTCCGCCAGCAGCTCCCCAACCAGTGCCGCGATACCGACCAGCCCTCCGCCGCTCTCGTGCAGGATCTGAAAATGCGCGGCCTCCTCGAAGACACGCTTGTCGTCTGGGGCGGCGAGTTCGGGCGCACCGTCTACAGCCAGGGCGCACTCGGCAACCCGCGCTCGGGCCGGGACCACCACGGGCGCTGCTTCTCCGTCTGGATGGCCGGCGGAGGAATCAAGGGCGGCCACACCCACGGCGAGACCGACGACTTCTGCTACAACATCGTCAAGGATCCCGTCCACATCCGCGACCTCAACGCCACCATCCTCCACACCCTCGGCATCGACCACGAGCGCTTCACCTACAAGTTCCAGGGCCTCGACCAGCGCCTCACCGGCGTCGAGCCCGCGCGGGCGGTATCGGAGATTCTGGCGTGAACGAACGACACGTGGCCGCAGGGGAGGGGTCGCTGTTTCGTTCGACGAATTCGCGATTCAACCGCCCGTTCGGCGCGACCTTGGAACGGCAGGGAATTTTCCTTCCCTCCCGTCCCTGATCCGTGTTGATTCGGAGCGGCATGACCAACGGCTTCTTCAATGCGTTCGACACCGCGCCGCTGGGTCCCCCGGCTCCGCGGCGGGCGGATTACCGGACGCCGTTCCAGATCAACCGCGACCGCATCCTTTACTCCTCGGCATTACGGTGCCTGCAGAGTAAGACGCAGGTCTTCGTCTCGGGCGAATACGCCCTTTACCGCGTGCGGCTGACACACTCGCTGGAGGGCGCGCAGATCGGGCGCTTTGTTTGCGCACTGCTGCGGGCTGCTCGGCGGAGGCTTCTTCGACGGTCGGAGCAAATACGAGAACGTCCAGGCCAAAGGTCG
The DNA here is from genome assembly GCA_024641425.1 of Verrucomicrobiales bacterium. GTDB lineage: Bacteria > Verrucomicrobiota > Verrucomicrobiia > Verrucomicrobiales > DEV007 > JAHEDC01. The sequence goes on from JAHEDC010000139.1 coordinate 1,829, forward strand.
GACCGCCCACACGGAGCACCTTCCCGACGCCGTGAACACCGGCTTCATCTCCGCCTCCATCATCCTCACCGTCCTCATCGGCGGCGTCACGTTCACCAGCAGGATGATCGCCTGCCTCAAGCTTTCCGGGAAGATCAGCGGCGCGACCACCGTCTTCCCCGGGCAGGAGGCGGTCTACTTCATCTTCATGGCCGTCATCGTCGTCCTCGGCGTTTCTTCACCGTCGCCCACGAGCACGACTCCGCCGCCACCGCCTTCCTCGTCATCGCCCTCCTCAACAGCTTCTCCTGCCTCGTCAACACCCTCTTCTTCCGCCCCAACTGCCGCACGCTCTACGGCGACACCAAAGCCACCGTCACCGCCCTGGCCTAGCAGTTCGAGGGGTGATCGCACCCGCATCCTTGGTCACATTTCCCCGAAGCGGCCGCTTTCCGGGAAGGGGATGACGCCTCACTTTAAGAGATTCACCAAGGATCCGACGGATTAAACCTCCTTCGGGTGCCCGGACGCTTGCCCGCCCGGGCTGCCTCCCGATCCCACTTCGGCTTATTGTGGCCCACCCAGAGGAGCAAGAGGAACCCGAGTATCCAAAGGAGTCCAAGAAACCCCCATCCTGCTCCAAGACCACGACCGAGCGCGAAATGGATACAGCCCCAGAGCCAGAGAACCGCGCCCGCGAGGCTTACCATCCAACCAGTGGGCTCAACTTCGGTAGTCGCCATCGGATGATGCCGATGCGCCTCGATCTTGAAGTAGAAAACAAGCGCGAATCCCAGCGGCAGAAGAACCATCGCCATCGCGCTGTGAATTGGATTTGAACCGTAACCACCACTCACGGGAAAGGCTTCTACACGATTCGGGCTTGTCACACAATCGAAGTTATTTCTGCGAAACTCCGTTTCTCTGGTGCCAGACGCTGGCCTTCGATTCGTCCTTCTCGCGTTTTCAGTGCCGCGATAGACGACTATGTCTCGCCGGAACTCCGACGTTCCCAAATGGCCTCATGATAAGGCGAGATACCGGGGCTCCTGTGCCAACGGCATTGCGTCCACCAGCCCAGGGATGCGAGGCACGAGGTACCCTGGGTCCGCAATCCGATGAATGTTCAAGCACAATAGGTAACACGTTCTCCCAGGGTAGGCGCTCGCAGCTCGCGCCAACCCTGGGCTGAAGGACGGAATCCCCTTGGGATACTTCGAACGGCGCAAGGCGCTCCTTATCTCGTTCGTGCACGAGCCCCGTCGAGCCCACCCGCCCTACCCCCTACCCCAGCCGCAACGCCACGCAGCCGAAATCCAGCGCGAAGCGGCCCAGGAGGCAGGGGCGGCGCGACGGGCCCCCTCCGGATGCCGAAAATTGCTCCCCCATTCCGGTCAGTAAAGGCTTGTCATCCGAAAACCGATGGGGCAAAGATACGGAAATTCAGGGATTTCCTGTTCCGCCCCAACAGGAAATCGAAGCCTCGATTCTCCCTGTCGGAGGAAGGCAACGCCCTGCCCACTTCACGTCTCTACCAATGAAATCCCGCAAATCCTCCCTGAAATCCCTCCTTTCCCTGCTCGCGCTCGGCTCGATCAGTGCGGCGCAGGCCGCCACCCTCATCGGTTCCGGAGCGGGCGCGATGGGAGGCTCGGCCGATAGCGCCGGAGGACGAACCAACGTCGATCTCGCATTCAAATACCTCCCGGCGGGCACCTACAACGTGGACGAATTCAACTTCTGGGGCGTCGCCGCCGACGGCACGGTGCAGCCCTTTCTTTCGACTCGAACGGCCACTCCGCAGCACACGCCGGTGTGGGCTGGCACCGCCGGAGCGGCGGTCGCTGGGACAAATACGATTTCCTACGTTCCCGGCGCGCAACAGTTCACCCTGACCGCTCCGACCCGGATCTATTCCGGCTTTGCGATGACGGGAACCGCAGTCGGTTTCGTCGGCGGCGGCACCACCGATCACAATGGGGGCCCTGCCCTGACTCCTGTCGTGGGCGTGCAAATGCCGGTCTTCTCGAATAACAATCTGGGCCGAACCTACTCGTCGGGGATCAAGGTCACGGACGCGAATCCGGTGACTTCGGCCGGAGTCGGGGCCGGGGCCGGTATCGCGGCGGCCATCGCACAGGACACGCCGGGCCAGGATCGTCTCAACGTCGATCTCCTTTTTTCAACCCTCGCTCCCGGCACCTACAGTGTGAGCAACTGGTCGCTCAACGTTTTCGACAACACCCAGCCCGGGACGATCACGCCGATGCTCCTCACGGGATCGGCCGGTGCTTACACGACTTTGTGGCTCGGCTCGGCCTTCGATCCCACCACCAACGGAGCCCAGGTGGCCTCGGCAAGCGGGAGTTTCACCCTGACCGCGACCACCGAGGTTTACGCCGGGTTCTTCACCCAGGGAACGGGCTCGGGCCTCATCGCCCTCGACAGTAGCAACAGCGGGGCGGGCAATCTCAGCCTCACCGATCACCACACGGCGTTCACGGCTCCCACCGGCGTCGGACAAGCGGTCGGGGGCTTCACCAACCCCGGTCTCGCCCGCACCTACGCCTTCGAGATCGCCGCCGTCCCCGAGCCGTCCACCTTCGGACTTCTTGGTCTCGCCAGCCTCGGGCTCCTCGGGCGGCGTCGGCGCTAAGATCGAGCCTCGGAGCAGGTGGGACACCCCGCCGTAGCACGGATTTCCAAAATCCGTGTCCGTGGAGCGGATTTGTCCTCCGCCCGTCATCCCCCCTCTGGATGCGCAGCGGAATCGGTGGAATCCTCTCGTTGCGCCGGACATGAAAGCCGCAAGAAACACCTTCCGCTTTGCTGTCGCCCTCGTCCAGCTCTACGCGGATGGGTGCTTCCTCTGGATAAAGGGAAAGGGCAAAAGGGAAAGGGGTCAGGACGAAATTACTGCGGAGCCTTTTATTCTGCAACTATTTCGTCCTGACCCTTTTTGGTGACCCTTTTTGCTTTTTACTACTGACCCTTTTTACTTTTTAGACCCCAGGCCGACCGCCTCGCCGCAATGGATCGCGGCTACCTTCGGGTATGGTTCCCCGACCTCGCCTTGCTGGAACCCGAGTTTCCCGCACCCTCCGGAGATTGATACGGCTCCGGCTAGCATTCCGCCGAAATCACCCGCCCCGCAATTTTCCTTCCCTCCCGCCCCGGATCCGTGTTGATTCGGGGGACATGAGCAATGGTTTCTACAACGCGTTCGACACCGCCCCGCTGGATCCCTCGGCCCCGCGGCGGGCGGATTACCGGACGCCGTTCCAGATTGACCGCGACCGCATCCTCTACACGTCGGCCTTCCGGCGCCTGCAGAGCAAGACGCAGGTCTTCCTCTCGGGCGAATACGACTTCTACCGCACGCGGCTGACCCACTCGCTGGAGGTCGCGCAGATCGGGCGCTCGATCTGCGCCTCGCTCCGCGCGCGGGGCGGACTGCTCGGCGACGGCTTCTTCATCGACCCCGATCTCGTGGAGGCAGCCTGCATTTCCCACGACATCGGGCATCCGCCCTTCGGCCATGCCGGGGAACGCACGCTGCACCGGCTCATGGAGCCCTACGGCGGCTTCGAGGGAAACGCCCAGACGCTGCGCCTGCTCACCGAGACAATCTACAACAACAAGGGAATGAACCCGACCCGTGCCTTCATCGACGGCACGTTGAAATACAAGACGCTCCTCGGCGAGACGCCCGACGCAGCCCACCATTTCCTCTACGACTCACAGCGATCGGTCATCGACTTCGTTCTCGGCGGCGCGTCCTTCCCCGCCGACCTCGGGCCCGGCAAGCCGCGCAACGGCTTCCGCTCGATCGAATGCCAGATCATGGACTGGGCCGACGACACGGCCTATTCGCTGAACGACATCATCGACGGCGTCCACGCGGGCTTCCTCCACATCGAGAACCTCGAACGCTGGAGCGCCGCCCAGACCCTGACATCGACCGAATCCGAACACGTCGAGGCCCTGCTGAAGGCGATCCGCGACCAGAAGCTGGAGGGACGGCTCGGGCGGAAGATCGGCCTCTTCATCGAGGCCGCTCGCCTCGTCGAGCGGCCGGAGAATTTCCTGTCCGCCGCGAGCAACCGCTACCGCTTCGACCTCGAGATCGACGACGCCTGCCGCGCCGAGTCCGCCCTCTACAAGCGCATCGCCCTCGACCTCGTCTTCCGCTCGCCGCAGCTCCAGCAACTCGACCACAAGGCCGACCACGTCCTCGGCGGCATGTTCCGCGTCTTCGAAAAAAACGACATCGCCCCCGAGAAAGGCGCTTCCCGCCCCATCCGCCTCCTTCCCGAAGCGACCGAAACCGCCCTCCGCGAGGCGACCGCGGCCGCCGAAGCCGCCGGCACCGGCCCCGAGCGCGCCCGCGCCCGCGTCGTCTGCGATCACATCGCCGGCATGACCGACCGCTTCGCCGTCCGCATCTTCAAGCGCCTCTTCGATCCCGACTACGGATCGATTTCCGATCTGATCTAACATTCGTCAAAACCCGATGAGAATCGAAGTTCTTCAAGGCGACATCACACAGCTCGAAATCGACGCCATCGTGAACGCGGCGAATTCCTCGCTTCTCGGCGGCGGGGGCGTGGACGGGGCGATCCACCGGGCGGCCGGGCCGCGCCTGCTGGCAGAATGCTACGAGTTGCGCGGTTGCCCGACGGGCGAGGCGAAGATCACCAAGGGCTACCGGCTGCCCGCCAAGCATGTTATCCACACCGTCGGCCCCGTCTGGGATGGCGGGACGCAGAACGAGCCGGAGCTGCTCGCGTCCTGTTATCGGAATAGTCTGCGCCTTGCGACTGAACACGGGCTGCAATCCATCGCTTTTCCCTCCATCAGCTGCGGCGTCTACGGTTATCCCCTCGCAAGTGCCGCCGAGATCGCGACGGGGGAAGTCGTCGCTTTTTCAAAGGAACCCGGCAGCGTCGGGCGCGTGATTTTCTGCTGTTTCGGAACCGATACGGAGGAGGCGGTGAGAGCAGCCTTGCGCGCGCGCGGCATCGCGGATTGAGTGGGGCGATCCATGCCCGGCGACGCCCATGCTTGGGCGTGCGGGACCTCGCCGGATGAGGAAGTTCCGGCGCTTCGATTCAATTTCGTGGGGGGCGCGGGAGCCGGAGAAAGTCCCCTTCCATTCTGAGATCGCTCAGTTCCCCGGCGAGGTTGCGCAGCTCCCAGCGTACGACGGTGCCGAGCGGCAAGTGGGCGAGCAGGAAGTCGCCGGAGGCGTCGTTGGCGAGCTGGGCCATGGCGGAGGGGCCGGAGTCCCGAGGCAACGGAAGGCGGGCGAACTCGGCCAGCGATTCGGGATCCAGAAGCACGATGACGCCTTCGGCGACGGCGGCGAGGTAGCGCCCGGCGGGGTCGGCGACGGGAGAGCGCAACACGGTGTCCGCCCGCATTGGCGCGCCGGGCGTTCCGTCCGCTGTCCTCATTCGGAAGACACCCGCCTCGGTGAACACGAGCAGGGAATCTCCGCCGTGCTCGAAGATCAGCGAGATACCGGTCGCCGGGAGCCGGAGATCGCGCGCGGGCTTCGTCGCGGGAAGCCGCCAGAGGGCCAGCCGGGGCGGATCAAGGTAGTCGGACGCGGCGAGCCAGGACCCATCGGGCGAAAGCGCGGCGGCGAGGCAGTCGCGGAAGGAAAACTTCCGCTGCTCGCCCGTGGCGGGATCGAGAAGGGCGAGATGGCCGATTTTCCCGTGCGTGTTCACCAGCAGAGCCTGATTGTCATTCGAGAATCCATAGAGCAGGTAGCCGCTGGTGCCGAGTCGCTGACGGGGCTCGGCCAGCGAGGCGTCGGCGACCAGGAGGGAATGCTCCGCGAGGCCGCGATTCCAGCCCCCGGTCCAGACCGAGCCGCCATCGTTCGAGAATCGCGACAACGTCCATTCGCCTGGCGTCTTCGGGAAAGTGGCGACGAGACGGCCCGAGAGGAAGTCCCAGACCCGGCAGCAAGTGCCATCCGACACAGCGGCGAAGCGGCCTGAGGGGTCGAGGCTTGCCGTGCGAAGGTTTTCCGGATGGGGATCCGCCTCGGGCGGAGCGAGCACTGCGGCACACGGACTGGGGGAAACCCGATAGGCGCGGGTGCCTTGCGCGCTTCCAGCGCAAAGCCGGTCGTCCTCCGCGAACCAGACCGGGGCGGCATGGTCTTCCGGGGCGGCGAGACGGGCGATCTCCGTGCCCAACGCGGCCTGCCAGACGCGGACCCAGCGGTCGTTGGCGACGCTGACGAGATCCTGGCTGCGCGGGCGGAAGCGGACCTGGATGTGATCGCCCTCGTGGCCGGCAAGACGATGGCGCCGCCTCCCGTCGGTGGTCCAGATGGAAATCATCCGGTCCGTGGTGGCCACGGCGATGAGGTCGCCGGCGCGGTCGAAGGAATGGATTGGAGCCGGGTGGCGGAGTTCGACGGGAGGCGCGCCCGAAAGGACGAGCGTCGAACCATCGGGTGCGATGGTCGCCCAATCCGAAGGCGCGATGGCATCGGGCGGAAGGTCGCCGACGCCGCCTAGATCCGCGATCTCAATCAGCGCGAGGGTGGCGATGGCCTCGTCGCGGATGGAAGGGGCGGGACGGATCCCCCAGGCCTCGCGCAGGGCTTCCAGGGCGCGGGAGCGGGCCGGTCCGTCACGAAGCGCCCGCGACGACCGCGCCTCGGCGATGAGGGCGAAACGGTGGTTCTCGCGCACCCGTTCCCGAGAGATCCACAGCACACTCGCGACGAAGGAAGCGAGGGCGATGAAGCCGACAGCGAGAAGCATCGCCGCAGTGGGATGGCGGCGACGCCAGTAGGCCGCGCGATGGAGCGCCGACGGAGGACGGGCCATGATCGGCGCGCCCTCGAGAAAACGGTCGAGGTCGTCGCGCAGCGCTGCGGCGCCTGAATACCGGTCGGCGGGATCCTTGGCCAGGCACTTGAGACAGATCGTTTCGAGCGCGCGCGGGACTCCGTCAGTCAATCGCCGCGGGGGCAGCGGCGGTTCGGACTCGATAGAGGCGAGAAGTTGCGGCAGCGAGGAGGCCTGATGCGGAGCGCGACCGGTGAGGGCGAAGTAGAGCACGGCCCCGAGGCCGTAAATATCGGCCGCGAATCGTGCGTCTTCCGCCACGGTCCCGCGGAGTTGTTCGGGCGCGCTGAAACCGGGCGTGCCAGCGCAGTGGCCCAGCAATTCGGCCCCGGCTAGGCCAAAATCGGCGATGACCGGGCAGCCCGTGACAGCGTCGAGGAGGACGTTGGCAGGTTTTAGGTCGTAGTGGGCGATACCCGAGGCGTGGGCGTGCGCCACGGCGTCGGCCAGCGAGCGCGCGAGCGCCGCGGCCTCCCGAGGACCGCGCGGCCCCTGGCGCTGGCAACTGGCGAGATCGCCACCGGCAACGAGCGTCATGGCCAGCCATGGAACGCCGTCGTCCTCGCCAACATCATGGATGGCGATGATGTTCGGATGATGCAGGGCGGCGGCGGCACGAGCCTCGGCAAGGAAGTGGGCGCGGGCCTTCGGAGAGGCGAAGGGACCGGCGGACAGGACCTTGAGGGCGATCTCGGATTCGAGCCGTGGCTGGATCGCGCGATAGACGGCGCCCGTCGCGCCGCGCCCGATTTCCCCCAAAATACGATAGCCGGCGATCTCCGGCGGCGGCTCTTCCGGGGTCCGGTGAGCCGTCCCAGCGGGCCAGCACCGGGCCATGAGGCAGCGCGGGCAGACTTCCCCGGACTCCCCGGTGGGGTAGCCGCAGCGTGAGCAGGACTTTCGGGTTGGAGACGACGGAGTGGTCACGATGGGGTTTCACCCGACTCGGCGGGCAGGCTTACACGGAATCCACTCCGGCGGCGAGACAGGCGCGCAGGTGGGCGAGTTCCTCGCCAAGGTCGCCACCCTGTCGCAATTCGAAAGCAATGGCCTCGCGCAGCCGGGCGCGCAGGCGGTGCACGGCGACGGCGATGGTGCCCGGCTTCATGCCGAGATCCGCGGCGATGCGCCGGTATTCGCCCGCTTCGGGGTCGCGGGCGAGAAAAGGCACGAGCGCGTCATGGAGTAAATCCTTCCCGGCCGCACGGCACTCGGCGGCCACGCGAGCCTGGGCCCGTTCCATCACGGCGCTCGCCCAGGCCCGGTCGAAGGCCAGGTCGGGCGCCTCGCCCGCGAAGGCGAAGAGGCCCGACGAGGGCGCGGCCTGATCGGCATCCAGCCGCACGGGCGGAATGCCCCCGCCCCGGCGCGCCGCGCAGGCGCGGGCGTGCTGTTGCGCGAGGTAGTTCTTCACCGAGACGAGCAGGTAGGTCGCGAAGCGCGCGCCCTCGCGATGGAGACCGGAGAGACCGTCGCGCGCGATGAAGGTGGCGAAGAAGCCCTGGGTCAGGTCGGCGGCGTCCTCCGGGGAATTGCCGTGACGGCGGATGAAGGCAAAGACAGGCTTCCAATAGGTGCCGCACAGCCAGTCGTAGGCCTCGCCCGCCGCGTGCCCTTCCTCGGCCGCTCCGAGCAGGAGAGTCCAGCGCGTCGTGGCGAAATGCCAACCAGACGAAGACGGTGGTTCAGGGTCGCTGCTCATGCTTCACGGAGAGGCTGATGCCCTCCGGAAAATAAGTTCGTAATCGCCGCAGTCAATTCCGGTGGAACCGAAACGCACCCTTCCACTTCGATGAAACCTTTCGTCCAACTCCTCGCCCTTCTCGCCGCCGCCGCCGCCTTTTTTCCAGACGCGTCCCGCGCCGACGCGCCGCAGACGGTCCTGACCGATCCCTTCGTCACCGCCATCGACGGCTTTGAGCTTTACGGCAACGGCCTCTATTGGTGGCGCGAGGGCACAACCGGGCTCGGCGGATCGCCGGGCGTCGTCGCCTACGACGGCTTCACCGGCGCGGCGCTGACCGGACTCACCCCGTCCTCGCTGAATCGGCTGAGCGGCGGCTTCCGGCACGGCGGCTCCATCCTCAGCTCGATCATCCTTGACGGCCCGCCGAGCGCGGGCCATTACCTCGTGCGCAACAGCACGGACTGCGGCCGCGAAGCGGTGCGGGACGAGGCCTTCGCCTACTACGTTCGCGCCGGAACGCTACGGCGGAAAGGGCTGCACCGGGGACCCTTTGACGCGGACGAGGAGATCCTGCGCTTCAACGCCGGCGGCCCGCCCTTCGCGGTGCCGGTCGGCGCCACCGGCGCCAGCTTCCTCGACGGCGGCTGGCTCTACTACTGGGACAGCGACGGCGTGAACACTTCGCTCTCGCGCGTGCGGCTGGGCGAGGTGCAGCCGACGCAGAACATCGCCCTTTTTCCCGGAGTTGGCCTACGCAAGGCGCTGCTCACCGCCGTCCTCGCGCCCGACGGCAGCGTGTCGGGCCGCTACGTCTTCGCGCTGACGACGAACCGCAACCTCTACCGCATCCCGTTCCAGACCGGGGCCAGCGCCTTCCTCGTCGCCTCCAACATCTCGGACTTTACCGCGCGCGACGAGCAGGCGGCGCCGACAAGCCCATTCCGCCTGCACGACGACGTGACGCGTGTCTACGCCAGCACATATTCGCTCGCGAGCGGCACGAACGGCCGCGTGTGGGCGTTCAACGGGCTCACGCTCGACCAGTCGGTGGAATACGATAGCGGCTCGGTGCTGGCGCAGGTGCGCTCGGTGACCTGCGACCGCGAGCGGCTCTTCCTTTCCACCGCGCTGCTCTCTTCTGGGCCGACCGGAACCTTCGATACCGGGAACGGCAACCTCGTGCGCCGGGTGAAGGGCGCGACCCTCACCGGCGGGATCGGCCCGTGGCAGGACATCGGCTTGGAGACGGGCAACAACCTGCGCTCCACCGGAGCCTGGGTGTATTTTCAAAGCGCCAACTCGATCAAGAGACTGCGCTCCGACGCGCCCGCGCTGCAACTCGGCCTCACCGCGCTGGGGCTTGAGGTCGTGCAGGTGATCCAGGACATGAACAACTCCGTGCCGCTCGTCGCGGGGAAGGCCACCACCGTGCGCGGCTACGCGCGGGTGAGCGCGAATACGACCGGCTTCCTCGGCCCCTATTTCTATCCGACGGCGCAGGTCATCGTGCGGCGCGGCCTCCAGCACGTCGGCACCTTGCGCGCCTTCAACCGGCCGCGAGTCGGCCCCGAGAACCACCTCGGCAACCTGCGCGCGGACGCGGCGCTGAGCTTCCTCTTCGACATTCCAACCGACTGGGTGCGGGCGGGCGACCTTTCGTTCTTCTTCACCGTGAACCCCGACCACGCCGTGCCGGAAACCGACGCCAACTGGAGCGAGGACAACACCGTTTCCGCCGCCCTCGCCTGCGTGGACAAGGCGCGGCCCGGCCTTGTCTTCGCGCCGGTGGCTTCGCAGATCGGCTCCTACCAGCCGGGCGGCACGGGCTTCTGGGACATCGTCACGCGCGGCGAGTCGCTGCTGCCGGTGAACGGCTTCGAAACCTGGTTCCGCGGCGGCGAGGTGACCAAGCCGGTACTGCGCGCGCGCTTCGGCATCCCGCCGTGGGAGATCGTCGGCCGCTCCTTCCAAATGCCGGGCGACCAGAACGCGGCCCTGCTGTGGCTGGCGGTAGCGCGGGTGATGGACAAGCGCCCGGCCGGAGCGCCGGGCGACCTGCACTGGGTGGGCATGTTCCCGCGCGGTATCCCCGGCTTCAACGGCCTCGGCGGCATCGCGAACCGTCCGCTCAAGGAGCTCATCCCGGATCTGCCCGGCATCCTCGAGCCGATCGTCGGCGACTTCACCCTGCCCCCGAACGCGCACTCGTCCTCGCTCATCATGCGGATGGAGGATCAGAAGGAATCGCCGCTCCATCCCGACTGGTTCGCGCCGCGCGGCGGCATCACGCTGGCACACGAGCTGGCGCACAACTACGGGCGTTTCCACATCCCCTACGGCATCTCCCAGTTCCCCGATGGGCCCTACGACTCGCTGCCCTTTCCCTTGAGTAACTTCGGCCCCGTGGACGAGAACAGCCCGGCGAACATCGTCGGCTTCGACTGGTTCACCAATGCGGCAGTGCTCCCCTTCGAGGCGGGCGACCTGATGAGCTACGCGGACCGCCGCTGGCCCTCGCGCGAAACGTATCTGGCGCTGATGAATATCATTCCGAACGCGCCCGCCGCGCCCGCTCCGTCTCCGAATGGCGCGCCGGGCGGCGGTGCGACGACTCCTCAGGTGATGATCGTGCAGGGCAGCGCCGACGACGGTTTCCGCGCGGGCGCGCTCGGCCCAATCTACCGTCTGGAGGAAGGCG
>JAHEDC010000140.1 GCA_024641425.1 Verrucomicrobiales bacterium
GTGACGGTTGAGCCAGTTCGCCCGCTCTATGACGGCACCGGCACCGGAGAGGTCGTGGTGCGCTGGATCTCCACCGGAGCGCCGGCCGCGCAGTTCTACCGCATCTCGGTCACCCATCCGTGAGAGAGCGGGCCGAAAAGAATGCGCATTCCGGGCCTCAACTGTCGAGTGGCCCCGGCGGCCCTGCCTCGCGGCCAAGGTCGAGGAAGGCGGAGAACTGGGTGGCGAAGCCGAAGGGAATCCTCTGCGAGACATAAAGCGCGCAGAGCGCGATCGGTGGCAAGGATCACGTCAGGGGGAAGCCGTGACGGAAGGGGTCCTGGTCGCGGAGGAGAAGTTTCGCCTCGCCGGTGACGTAGGCGCGACCGTTGACGCTGGGGATGAGGCTCTCGCCGTCGAGCCGGAAAGTCCCTTCGAAAAGGCTGCCAATCACGCTTTCCTGTCGCCAGACCTCGCCGGGGCGGAGTTTCCCGTCGGCGTGGAGGCAGGCGAGCTTCGCGCTAGTGCCGGTGCCGCAGGGCGAGCGGTCGTAGGCACCGCCGGGACAGAGGACGAAGTTTTTGCTATGGGCATCCGGCCGGGAGGGCGGCCCGAAAATTTCGATATGGTCGATCTCGGGGGAAAGCGCGGCGCGGATGCGGGTCGCGATATCGGTGAGGAGCGCGATGTTTCCCGGCGCGACCGCGACGCCGACGTCCTGGGTGAGGAAGAACCAGTTCCCGCCCCAGGCGACATCGCCGGTGACGGTGCCGAGTCCTTCGACTTCGATTTGCAACGCCTTGTCGCGGCGGTAGCTGGGGACATTCTCGACGGTGATCGCGCCGTCGCCGCGGAGGGTGGCGGAGACGGTGCCGACGGGGGTTTCAAGGCGGCAGACATTGCCGTGCAGACGACCGAGGTGGCGCAGGGTTTCGGCGACGCCCATCGTCCCGTGCCCGCACATGTGGAGGTAGCCGGTGTTATTGAAGAAGAGGACGCCGGCGTCGTTCGCGGGATCAACGGGCGGCAGAAGCACGGCCCCGACGACGGCATCGAAGCCCCGGGGCTCGTTCGCGCAGGCCGAACGCACCCAGTCGTATCGGTCGCGCAGGATCTCGAGACGCTCGCGCATTGAACCCGCGCCGAGATCGGGCACGCCGTCGAGGACGACCCGCGTGGGCTCGCCTTCGGTGTGGCTATCGATAACAGAGAGAAATTTCATGGTAACTCAGGCATAGCGGTCGGGAGAGAGCGCGGTAAGATCGATGCGCGGCTTGTCGCCGGAGAGAAGGTCGGCGACGAGCGCCCCGGTGACCGGGCCGAGACTGAGGCCGAGCATGGCGTGACCGGTGGCGGCGGTGAGATTGTCGTAGGCGCGGAAACGACCGATGTAGGGAAGGCCGTCGGGCGAGCAGGGACGCAGCCCGCTCCAAACCTCCTGGCCCTCGAGATCGGACGGTTCGAACTGAGGAAAATAGCGCGGCACCGCCTTGCGCATCCCCATGACCCGCCGGGCACTGACCGATCCATCGAGCCCCGCGATTTCCATCGTTCCCGCGAACCGCAGCGCGCCACTCATCGGAGTGACCGCGATCTTGGCCTCGCAGAGGATCGAGCACAGCCCCGGAAGCGCGGCGGGATTCTCCACCGTGATACTATAACCCTTCCCCGCCTGCATCGGGATGTTCACGGCCAGTCCGCGCGCGAGACTCGGCGACCAGGATCCACCCGCGAGCACGAATTCATCGCCTTCAAAGGCGCGACCGTCCGCGGCGATCGCCCGTGCGACGCGACGCCCCTTCCCCTCGATTCCGGCGACTTCGACGTCGTCGAGTATCTCCCCTCCCCCCCGCCGGATTGTTCGGTCGAGGCCTTCGAGGAAGCGGCGAGGGGAAAGATGGCAGTCCTGCGGAAAATAAACACCGCCCATGACCTCCATCTCGATCGCCGGATCGAGCTTTCGCACCGAACCCGCGTCGAGCACCTCGGCAGGCACTCCGTTCGCATTCGCGGTGGCGGCGAGTTCGGCTTCCTCGTGCAGTACTTCCGCGCTCTTGCAAAGCATGAGCAAGCCCTTTTGCACCAATCCGAAATCGAAGTCCTCCGCGCCTGCCATTTCCACAAAAAGCCGACGGCTTTCCAGACTCAGGTCGCGAAGAACCGGCACCGCCTTCCCCACCCGCGCGGGGGTGGCCGCACGGGCGAATTTCCAGATCCAGGAGAGGAGTTCAACGCTCAGGCGCGGCTTGATCCGGAAGGGGCTCTCGGCATCGAACATCCAGCGTAGCCCTTTGCCGATGACACCCGGAGCGGCCAGAGGAATGAGGTGGCTTGGCACGACCATACCGGCATTGCCGAAAGAACAGCCGCCCTCCGCTCCGCGATCAAGGACGACGACGGAATGCCCGCGCTGGAGCAGCGAATAGGCGGCGCACCGTCCGATGACTCCCCCGCCGATGATGACGACCCGCCGCGAGCCGCTCACTTGCCGATACAATAGAGCTTGTTGTCGGTGCGCACGAAAAGGTTTCCCTGCGAAAGCGCGATGGAGGCGCGGTTGAGCTGATCCTTGCCCTCACCGAGATCCGCGCGATGAAGTTGCTGGAACGTGTCACTGGCCTTCAGGACGAAAACCTCGCCGGTGAAGTTGATCATGTAGAGTTTGCCGTCCCCCGCCGTGGGCGAGGCCTCGAACTTCACCCGCGTGTCGAGTCGCTCGCTCCAGAAGATCTTCCCGCTCTTCGGCTCCACACAGGAGATCGATTGCTTGTCGCTGTTCAGGATGTAAAAACGCCCCTTGTAATACACCGGCGTCGAGACATCGGCGGACACCTCCTTGTCCTCGCTGATCCACGCGATCGCCTTGTCGTCGAGTAAGCCCATTCCACCCAGCTTGATCGCGTAGACCGGCGCACCCTTCGGGGCGCAGGCCAGCACCACGCCATCGCCGGCGACCGGCGTGGTCACATGCCGCCAGTGACCGATCTTGTCCGGGTTCCAGGTCCCCCAGCGCCAGAGTTCCTTCCCCGACTTCGGATCGTGCCCGGTCAGGCAATCCCCTCCCCCGACGAGGATCTCGGTGCGCCCCTCGTTCGTGTGGACGACGGGCGTGGAAAAGGCCTCACGCGACTCGGAGACCGCGTCGGAGGCCCGGTCGACCTTCCAGAGTTCCTTCCCGTTGGTGATGTCGAAAGCGACGAGATAGGACTCGTGACGGTCGCCGCCCTTCTGGTTATCATGCACGGGAGTGTCCCGCTGGAGCACCTGCATGACGACCATGCCGTCGTGGATCAGCGGACTCGCGGAAAAGGTCCAGAGGAAATAGAACTTCCCGTATTTCTCCTGGAGATCGGTGCGCCAGAGCGTCTTGCCGTCAAAATCGAGCACCGCCAGCTCGCCGGTGCCGAAGAAGAAGGCGACGTGCTTTCCGTCCGTGGCGGGAGATGGCGAGGCGTAATTGCTCCGGTTATCCGCGCGGTAGCCCTTGCCAAGAGCCACACGCCACTTCTGCGCGCCGGTCGTCCGGTCGTAGCACATGCCGAAGAGTTCCTGCTTCGCCTCGTCGGTCGAGGTGATGAAAACATGATCGCCCCACACGGCCGGAGTCGCGCCCGAGGCTCCGGGGAGGTCGACCTGCCATTTTACATTCTCTTCCTTGGAGAATGTCTCGGGCAACCCGGTCTCCGGGGTCGATCCATTCATGGCAGGCCCGCGCCAGTTCGACCAGTTTTCGGCTGACGCGAAGGTGGCACCGAGAACGGAAAGGATGGACGCGAGGGCGAGGTGTTGGATTCGGATACTCATGGCGTAGAACTTCGCGTCCATTGTCGTGACGCTCCCCATCGGTGTCAAGTGCCCGGAGGAGTCGACAAGCGTGGGTGAGGCTGAGGTTTATCCTGACCGCCCGAGGAAAAGATCGCGCCCTTTCGCAAGCGCCGCGATCTTCCGGTCCGCCACCGAGCGCTTGAGCATCCAGAACCCGCAATCGGGATGGACGTACTTGATCCGGTCGCCCCCGACCTTGGCCGCTGCCCGCTCGATGGAGGACGCGATCTGGTCGGCGGTCTCGACGTGATTCACCTTGATGTCGACGACGCCCACCCCCAGTCCGATCCGCTTGTCGATTTCCGCCAGAGCGTCCAGATCGGCGGCGGGGCGATGCGCCAATTCCAGCACGAGGTGGTCGGCGTGCAGACTATTCAAAAACGCGATCAGGGCGCTCCACTTGCCGCTCTGGATCGTCTGTCCGCCGTAATTGCCGAAACAGAAATGCACTGCCGTCTTGACGTCCGCGGCATCGAGAATGCGATTGATCGCCTCGGCGGCCAAAGGCGCGTCCGAAGGGTTCCCGGGAATATTTGCCTCGTCGACCTGCAAAACGGCACACGGGAGCGCTTTGACCTGCGCGGCGAGCACGTCGGCGATCGCCAGGGTCAAGGCGGCGAAGTCGCCATAGTGCGTATCGAGCAGCGTGCGCGCCAGCATGTAAGGGCTGGTCACGGTGAACTTGAACGTGCCGCCGGCGACGGATGCCGCGCGCGCGCAGTCCTCGATCAGATTCAGCGAGCCCCCGCTCAGCGCCTCACGCACGACAGCGGCCGGTTTGACCCGGAATCCCATCTCCTTCTTCGCGCGGAAGGCCTCGGTGTCGGCCCGGCCGATCCTCGCGTCACAGCCGCCCATCGATCCCGTGAAATATTCGATCATCCCGTTCGTGTCCGGATGATTGAGGTCGAACCGATAGAGTTCACCATCCGTCGGCAAATCGATCCCGGCCTGACGCTGGGTGTCGAAAATCACGCGAGTCGCGTCGAGGACAGCCTGCTCGGAGGGGAGCGCGTTGAGCCAGTCGGGGACAGGATAAGACCCGACCGTGGTCGTGAGGATGGCGGGAGAGTTGTGGTTCGAGGCGTTCAAATCAAAAGAGAGTTCGAGTGGTTCACTGGATTGATCTCGGAATCTAGCACAGAACCACCGTCTTGATCCCAGGAGATCGGGTAAAAATCGGTGCGCCCCGCCTCAGGAGAGCCAATCTTATCCCGTCGCAAATCGCCATCTCGGCGGTTGACGCTCTTCCGGTGCCCCCCTAACATGTCGCCGATTCGTTACCCTTGGAAAACCATTACGCTCCAGCCATCACGAAACCCATGAAGACTCTCGCTTTCCGCTCCACCCTCACGGCCCTCGTCGCGGGCGCCCTTTCCCCCATGCTTAGCGCGCAGACCACCCCGGAGAACATGCCGCTGGGCGCGCTGATCGCCGGAGACAGCCTCCCGCTGTTCGACGGACCGGCCAACAAACCCCCGACAGGTTTCAAGGCACTCTTCGACGGGAACACGCTGAACGGGTGGTTCGGCCGCGATACCGAAGATCCGCGCAAACTCTGGGCCATGACGGTGGAGGAGCTAAACGCGCACAAGGAGAAGACGCGCGAGGACATCCGCGCCCACTGGAAGGTCGAGAACGGCGAACTGGTCAACGACGGGCACGGGTTGTTTCTCACGACCAACGAGGATTACGGCGACTTCGAGTTGTGGGTCGAATACAAGACGGTGCCGAAGGCGGATAGCGGCGTCTATCTTCGAGGTTGTCCGCAAGTACAGATCTGGGATTCGACCGAAGAAGGGAAATTTGGCATCGGCGCCGACAAAGGCTCGGGCGGACTCTGGAATAACAGTGCGGGCGCACCCGGCAAGGATCCCTCCAAGCTGATGGACAAGCCCTTCGGCGAATGGAACCAGTTCCGCATCTTCATGATCGGCGAGCGTGTCACGGTTTTCATGAACGGTCAGAAGGTCGTCGACAACGCCGTGATGGAAAATTACTTCGAGCGCGGGATTCCGATCTTCGCCAAGGGCCCCATCCAGCTTCAGACCCACGGAGGGGAAATCCGTTGGCGCAATGTCTTCCTCCGCGAGATCGGCGCCGCCGAGTCCAACCAGCTCCTCGCCGCGCAGAATGCCGACGGCTTCACTCCCCTCTTCAACGGCAAGGATCTCACCGGCTGGGTCGGGGCCCTCGACAACTACGAGGTCATCGACGGAGCCATCGCCTGCAAGGCAGGCAAGGGCGGCAACCTCTACGCTGCGGACGAATACGAGAACTTCGCCTTTCGCTTCGAATTCAAGGTCCCGCCCGGCGGCAACAATGGCGTGGCCATCCGGGCACCGAAGGACGGCGACACCGCTTGGGAGGCCTTCGAACTCCAGATCCTCGACGACACCGCCGATCAGTACAAGGGACTCAAGCCCTACCAGTTCCATGGCTCGATCTACGGCCTCGTCCCCGCCAAACGCGGCCACCTGCGACCGGTCGGCGAGTGGAATTTCCAGGAAGTCATCTGCGAGGGCCCCCACATTCAGGTCATTCTCAATGGCACGAAGATCGTCGACGCCGACGTGAGCAAAGTCGATCTCTCGCATGTGGAGAAGGTGCCGAAGGGCGTGAATCGGACGAAGGGTTTCGTCGGCTTCGCCGGCCACAACGATCCGGTTCAGATGCGGAACGTCAGCATCAAGAAGCTGGACTAGCGACCGATTCGACTTACGAAAGGGCCTTCGCCCCATTTGCCCCTTCAGCTCGGAAGCGGGCTCGCTCTCTCTCCGGCCGAGAAAGGCGCTACATCCGCAACAGCTTCGCGCTGAGAATGCCGTCGCAATCAAGCAACTCGTCGCGCAGCGAAACATCGGGGGCGGTGTCGAGATTGAGAATCATGACGGCGGACTCGCCGACGCGGTTCCGGCTCAGGGACATGCTTGCGATGTTGATGTTGTGCTTCAAGAGTACGGCACTGACGGAAGCGACGACACCAGGCCGGTCATCGTTTCCGACCAGGAGGACGTTACCGGTGGTATCGGCTTCCACCCGGTGCTCGTTAATGCGCACGATGCGCGGCGTCGTCCCGAAAAATGTGCCCGCCACGGTGGCGGATTCCTCATCGTTACCCGCCGAGATTTCGATCAGGTCGGTGAACTCGGCGGTGTCGGGCACGCGAGTCTCGCTCACCGCAATGCCAAGGTTTTCGGCAAAGCTCGGAGCGTTGATGTGGTTCACAACCTCTTTACCGCAAGCGATCTGAAGATACCCCTTCATCGCGGAGCGCGAAACGAGCGTGGTGTCCAGGTCGCTCACCTTGCCGCTGTAGTTGATGCGGAGGAAGCCGGCGCGTTTCGGCGCGATCTGGGATAGCATGCGCCCCATGGCCTCGCAGAGGTTCAGATAGGGCCCGATGACGGAGATGGTCTTCTCGTCGATGCTCGGAGTATTGACCGAATTCACGACGGTGCCATCGACGAGGGTATTCCGCACGGTGCGGGCGATCTCGATGCCGACATTCTCCTGGGCTTCCTGGGTGGAGGCGCCGAGGTGGGGAGTGAGAACGACGTTGGAGAATTTCAGGAGTTCATAATCAGCCGGGGGTGGCTCGACCTCGTAAACGTCCAACGCGGCTCCCGCTACCCGCCCCTCACGCAGGGCCTCAATGAGGGCGGCCTCGTCGACCAGCCCCCCTCGGGCGCAATTGATGATGCGCACTTCGGGTTTCATCCTCTTGATCCGCTCCGCGTTGAGGAGGTGCCTTGTCTCCGGGGTGAGCGGCATGTGGAGCGTAATGAAATCGGCTTCCGCCACCGCATCGTCGAGGCTCTCGAAAAGCTCGACCCTGAGGAGCCGGGCCTTGGCCTCCGAGAGATAGGGATCGTAGGCCACGACTCGCATACCGAAGGCCATCGCCCGCCGGGCGAATTCGGAGCCGATCCGGCCCATGCCGACGACAGCCAGCGTTTTCTTGTAGAGCTCGACTCCCTCGAAACTCTTGCGATCCCACTTGCCTCCGGAGACACAGGCATGGGCCTGGGGAATCTTCCGGGCGAGGGACATCATGAGCGTGAAAGCATGCTCGGCGGTGGAAATTGTGTTTCCGGCCGGCGTATTCATGACGATGACTCCGTGCTTGGTGGCGGCCGGGAGGTCGATGTTGTCCACGCCGACCCCGGCGCGGCCGACGGCCTTCAAATTAGTGGCTTTCTCGAAAACCGCGGCGGTGATTTTCGTGGCACTGCGAACGATAATCCCCTCATAAAGAGCGGCATCCGCAAGAAGATCATCCGGAGTAATGCCGATGCGAACATCGACCTCGAGAGCCGGATCGGCCTTGAGTTCTTCGATTCCGATGTCCGAAATCTGGTCTGCGACGAGGACTTTGTGCTTTTGCATGGGCCGGATTGGTAGCTCCGGGGGTCGAACCTGTCAAAACTTCTATCCTTGACGGTTTGCCACGCAGCGAGGAATTATTCGGAATGTCCAATCCCAGCAGCTCTCAAACCCCTCCCCTGCCCAAACTTTCCAAATCCTTCCGGGAGTTTTCCGCGCCCGTCGTCGATGGCCCGGATCGCGCCCCCAGCCGGGCCATGCTGCACGCCGTCGGCTTCAAGCGGGGCGATTTCGAGCGTCCGCAGGTCGGCATCGCCTCCACCTGGAGCATGGTCACCCCGTGCAACATGCACATCGACCGACTCGCCCGCGAGGCCGAGAAGGGAGCCAACGCGGCCGGAGGAAAGGGCATTATATTCAATACCATCACCATCTCCGACGGCATTTCCATGGGCACCGAAGGGATGAAATACTCGCTCGTCTCCCGCGAGGTGATCGCCGATTCCATCGAAACCGTCGTCGCCTGCGAAGGTATGGACGGCTTTGTCGCCATCGGCGGCTGTGACAAGAACATGCCGGGCTGCGTCATCGCCATGTCCCGCCTGAACCGCCCTTCGGTCTTCGCCTATGGCGGCACCATCATGCCCGGCTGCGCGAAGGTCGGCGGCGAGGAGCGGGAACTCGACATCGTTTCCGTCTTCGAGGCCGTAGGCCAGTACGCGGCGGGCGAGATGAACGACAAGGCGCTCCAGACCATCACCGAGGAAGCGATCCCCGGCGCCGGGTCCTGCGGTGGTATGTACACCGCGAACACCATGGCCTGCGCGATCGAGGCTTTGGGCCTCAGTCTTCCCGGCAGCTCCGCCCAGGCCGCCATCTCGAAAGACAAGATGATGGACTGCTTCGATGCAGGGGCCGCCGTCATGCACCTTCTCCAGCGCGGCATCAAGCCGAGTGACATCCTTTCCAAGGAGTCCTTCGAGAATGCGATCACCATGGTGATCGCGCTTGGTGGCTCGACGAACGCGGTGCTGCATCTGCTCGCCATGGCCGATTCCGCGAATGTGAAGCTGAAACTCGACGACTTCACCCGCATCGGCAAGAAAGTCCCCGTCCTCGCCGACCTCAAGCCGAGCGGCACCTTCGAGATGGCGCATCTCGTCGCCATCGGAGGCACGTCCCCCCTTATGAAAACCCTTCTTCACGAGGGACTTCTTCACGGCGATTGCCTCACCGTTACCGGGCAAACGCTCAAGAAAAACCTCGCCAAGGTGACGATTGCCTATCCCAAGGGGCAGGAAATCATCCGCCCGTTCAAAAACCCCATTAAGGCCGAAAGCCACCTCGTCATCCTCAGGGGCAATCTCGCTCCCGAAGGTGCGGTGGCGAAGATCAGTGGCAAGGAGGGCGAACATTTCGAAGGCAAGGCCCGCGTCTACAACTCCGAGGAAGACGCCATGAAAGCGATCATTGACGGCAAGATCAAGGCCGGCGACGTCATCGTCATCCGCATGGAGGGCCCGAAGGGTGGACCCGGAATGAGGGAGATGCTTGGACCAACTTCCGCCGTCATGGGACGCGGGCTCGGCAAGGACGTCGCCCTCATCACCGACGGACGGTTCTCCGGAGGCAGCCACGGTTTCGTGGTCGGCCATATCACTCCCGAGGCCTTCACCGGCGGCCCCATCGCGATCATCAAGAACGGCGACACCATTACAATCGACGCCAAAAAGCGCCAGATCAATCTCGGCATCACGGCCAAGGAGATGAAGGAACGCCTCGCGAAGTGGAAGCAGCCGAAACCGCGTTACAGGCGCGGGGTCCTCGCCAAATACGCCGCCCACGTCACCTCGGCCTCAGAAGGCGCCGTGACGGACAAGGATCTGTAGGAGGCAAAAGCGGAAACCTGAAAGGCGCGCTGGTACGCGGAGGGGCATCCGCACGCGATTTTCTTCCTCGAACATCGGGGGGGATCGACTTGAACCGCCCCCCCCTCGAATCGCCTCAGGTAGCAAATGGCACTGAAGCGAGAACGAAGGAAGACTTCGCCAAATAGCCTCGAATAAGGCCGCCTCCGCGGTGATGGCGGAGCGAGAAGAGTTTCGCGGGGCAAGGTTACGGCTCAAAGACCTACCATAGGCCGCGTGCCGTAGGCCGGTCGTGTCAGGCCGGATACCTTCAGGGATTCAAGGTCTTCGTGGTCGTGCATGGCGACTTCCTGAAGGCGCTCAAGGTCTTCATGATCGTGCTGCAAGCGATCCTGGAGGCTGGCCACTTTCCGTTCGAGGGCCTCAATGCGCTCGATCATCCGGTTCATGGTCGCGACGGTTTCATTGGAGTCTTTAGTATCCTGCATCGTATTGGAGGTTTCGTGGTTTCGTGAAACTTATCGTTCCAACTAATCGCCTGCAAGGCGTTAGTTAGCATCCCTAAATAGGAGTTTTCTACAACTCCGCGTAAAAAGCAAGCGCGTTTTGCGCAATTCCACCTCTAAACATGAGGCACTTGCGAATCCAATTTACGTTTCCATCTAAAAATCCCTGTCACTCTCCAAGCTTCTTCCCGGTCGCAAGGTAGTGGAGAACATAATCCGCTACGGCCTCACGGAGGGACATGGCGGCGTGTGGAAAATGAGTTCCGGCCAATTTGGTGATCTCGGCGCATGTGTGATACTGGTACTTGTCCCGGAGCCGTTCCGGCATGTCGATGAACTCGATACGAGGCTGCCGCCCGAGCGCGGCAAAGATCGCCTCGGCAAGTTGAACCCAGGTGCTGGCGACACCGGATCCGATATTGAACAATCCGCCGGCGAGCGGACGGTTCGCGAGGTGGATCGTCATTTCGACGGCATCCTTGACATAGAGGAAATCGCGCATCTGCTCCCCGTCCCGGTATTCCGGACGGTGGCTCTTGAAGAGCCGCACGTTTCCCGTCTCGACGATCTGTGCGTAGGCCTTGTGGACGAGGCTGCGCATGTCTGCCTTGTGATCCTCGTTCGGGCCGTAGACGTTGAAGTATTTGAGACCGACAATGGAGTTGAGGAAGCCGTTGCGCTTCGCGTAGCAGTCGAAAAAATGCTTCGAGTAACCGTACATATTGAGGGGCCGGAACTTCTCGATATCCGGATCGGTATCGCGCATTCCCAGCGCTCCGTCGCCATAGGTAGCAGCCGACGAAGCGTAGAGAAAGCGCGCCCGATTGCGAAGGCTGTAGGCGCAAAGCTTCCGGGTGTAATCGAAATTATTCCGCATGAGGAAACCGGCATCGGTCTCGGTCGTGGCCGAACAGGCCCCTAAATGATAGACGGTGCTCAGTTCGCCGAGGTAATCGCCCGCCTTTCCGATTCCCGCGAGCAGATCGTCGGCGTCAACGTAGTCCAAATACCGAAGCGGCACGAGGTTCTTCCATTTCTCATCCGTCCCGAGCCGGTCGGAGATGATGATGTTCTCATAACCCTTCTCATTCAGGGCCCACACAAGCGCACTTCCGATGAAGCCGGCGCCACCGGTGATAAGGATTCGGCCTCTTTTTGGGATCGTCATGGATGCGTGGGATGGGATGAAGGTCAGGCGCTGAAAGCGGACAATGTTACTCGCCTTTTTCCCCGCAGCCGTCAAGCTTGTCCCTATGATCCATAGTCGTCTTCCCTCTGCCGCTCTCCTCCTCGCCGCCGTTTGCGGGCTGCCGCTTACCACCCTGTCAAAGGACTCGCAGGATCCTTTCGCCAAATGGGAAGAAGCCATCGCCGCCTTCGAGACAAAGGACAAGCAGTCACCGCCGCCGAAGAACGCGGTACTTTTCCTTGGCAGCTCCAGTATCCGGATGTGGGATCTGCCAAGTTCCTTTCCCGGGGAAAAGACGATCAATCGAGGCTTCGGAGGATCGGAAATCGTGGACTCGACACATTTCGCGGCGCGGCTCGTCTTCCCCCACAACCCCCGTCAGATCCTCTTTTACGCCGGAGACAATGACCTCGCGAAGGGCAAATCCGCAGCGGAGGTCGCGGCGGATTTCGAGGTTTTCGTGAAGACGGTGCGGGAGACGATGCCGGAGGTGCCGATCGCCTACATCGCGATCAAGCCCAGCATCGCCCGCTGGAAGCTCTGGACGACCATTCAGAAAGCCAACGCGGCCATTCGCAAACAATGTGACAAGGACACCACGCTTACCTTCGTCGACATCGCGCCCCCCATGCTTGGCGACGACGGCCTACCGAAAAAGGAACTCTTCCTTGTCGACGGTCTCCACATGAACCCGAAGGGCTACGCTATCTGGAACGAGGCAGTAAGGGCGATTCTTGTTCCGGAATAGCGAAGGCGCCCGACGCCCGGGGGTATCAGCCGAATCCGGGGCGCTCCGGCGAACGTACCGCGCCGGAACCGGGGGAGACTTCCGGGGTTGCCGGCAAAGGCTCGCCGGGTTTTCGCCGGCGCTTTTGTGAACGCCCGAACACTTTGGAATCGCCCTCCTTCTGCCGCCCCCCGAAGCGTTCGAACCTCTCCAGCGAGGATGGGGAAAGCGGCATCATGCTCCCCTTGCCCGACTGATCACCATCCTTTTCTCCCCTCGTCGTACTCGAAATACTCGGCCATCGTCTGGATCTCATCGAATTCGGCGAGCCCGCTCTCTTCCTTCCGGCGCTCAAGGATGTCGGACACATGGTCGTTCCAACCAAGCTTCGTCGCGTAGGCGTTCCAGCACAGGAGATCAGCCCGGGACAGCGGACGGCCGTTCTCGTAGCACCAGGCGAGGATATCCTCGTCGATGCCGCCCTCAAGGGTGCGTTTCCGAAGGGCCGCGTAGTCGATCTGAAGGAATTCACAGAGGGTGCCGTCAAGGCCCTTTCCGAGATTCTCATGGAAATCGGCCCGAAGGTCCACGGACTCGAATCGCCGGATCTTGTCGAGCATGCGGGGAAA
>JAHEDC010000141.1:0-1442 GCA_024641425.1 Verrucomicrobiales bacterium
ATCGTCGGAACGTTCCTTCTCGTGCTGGATGGTGCGGAGGTAGGCGGTTTCCCGGTCGCGGAGGCGCTTCTTCTCCAGACTGGAATCGAGGCGGGCCTGCAGGAGCGAAGGATCGAAGGGCTTGGGAAGATAGTCCTCGGCCCCGATCTCGATACAGCGAGCAATCTTTTCCGAATCATCCGAGGCGGAGAGGACGATGACCGGAAGCGCGGAGGACGGCGGATTGGCCTGGAGATGCTCGAGCACCTCGTACCCGTTCATTACGGGCATGAAGATATCGAGCAGGAGGAGATCGTAGGCACCGCCGCGGATCATCTCGATGACTTCACGGCCGTTGGTCGCGGTGGTCACGGCGTGCCCGAGCCGCCGCAGGCGGCGGGCCAGCATCTCGCGGTTGGCCGCGTCGTCGTCGGCGAGCAGGATGCTTCCCTTTCCGATCGCCCGCCGTCCCATCTGGTCGGCGGGTGCCTCCCGGTGCAGAAGCTTGACCGCATGGTCGGGATCCAGGCGCTCGCTCTCGGCCACGGGAAAGCCGGTGGCCCCGAAATTCGCCATGACCAGACCGAGCAATCGATGGGCTGCACCATGGATCTTGCCCAGATCCTCCGCGAACTTGACTCCGCTTGTGGCACCGACTTCCTCCATGACCAGTTCGGTGTAACCGATGATCTGGTTCAGCGGCGTGCGCACCTCATGGTGGATGCGCGATTCGTCGAGCCGCTCGGTCTCGGGCACGCTGGCGTCAAAGAGATCGTTGATCACCCCCAGCAGGCGGCGACCAGCACCATGGATCCGGTGGAGGTCCGGGAGAAATTCGATCTTCCGCGAAGGACCGCCCAAGGATTCGTCCTCGGATTCCTCGATGAGCATCTCGCAGAACCCGATGATGTGGTTCAACGGGGTGCGCAGCTCATGTTTGAGACTGGGAGGCGAAGGGTGGGAGTCGGACATCCGATTCAGCCCGGGAGGAGGGCCTCGATTTTCCCGAGCAAACGGGGAAGATCGACCGGTTTCACATCGTAGTCGTCGCAGCCGGCATCCTTCGCCTTCTGCTCGTCACCGTCCATGGCATGGGCGGTGAGTGCGATGATGGGGAGATGTTTCAGGGAGTCATCGGCCTTAAGGCGGCGCGTGGCCTCCCAACCATCGATCACCGGCAGGCTCATGTCCATCAGGATCAGGTGAGGTGCCTCGCTCGCGGCCATGGCAACACCCTCCCCGCCATCGACGGCGCAGACGACTTCGTAGCCCTTTCGGGCTAATCGGCGCGAGAGCATGTCGCGGTTCATTTCGTTGTCTTCGACGAGGAGGATCTTCGGCATATTTTCGTAATCTTCTTAGATGCGTGCCCCGGAGTCAAGGGGGACTAACGCGCGAATCTCAGCGACAAGTTCCTTGGTGGAATGGGAGGCCTTCCCCAGGATCCGCGCCACCTCGCCGTT
>JAHEDC010000141.1:1452-13043 GCA_024641425.1 Verrucomicrobiales bacterium
GGAGACGATCCTCGGCGGTGATGTCCTTGGCCGTAAGCACGATGACGGGGATGTGCCGGCAGCCGGGAATCGCGCGCAGCCCCTCCATGAATCCGAAGCCGTCCAGTTCCGGCATCATGAGATCGAGGAGGATGAGGGAGGGCGGCGTCCGGGCGACTTGCTCGAGGCCAAGCCGCCCGTTTCCGGCCTCCCTTACCTTCCATCCTTCCTTGCGGAGGGCGCGAACGAGAAGCTCCCGAGTGACGGAATCGTCCTCGACGACGAGAATATCCCCGCCTGCCGGAGGGAAACTCTGGCGGATGGCCGCGGAAAGCTTGCCCCAGTCCACCGGCTTGGTGAAGTAGCCGGAAGCTCCGAGCGAAAAGCCGACGTGCTCCTCGTCGACGATCGTCATCATGATGACGGGAATAGCCGCGGTGGACGGGTCGTCCTTGAGCGCGGTCAGCACGGACCACCCGTCGAGCCCGGGCATCATCACGTCCAGAGTGATGACGGCCGGTTGGAGTTCCCGCGCCATGGCAAGCCCCTGGTTCCCATCCGCGGCACACTGGATCCGATAGCCCTCCCTTCCAAGCGAACGCACGGTCAGGTCGCGCACCTGCGGATCATCGTCAATGATGAGGACCAGCGGGCCGGTTCCATCGGAATCCGTCGAACGGGACAAAGAAGGCACACTCGGTTCCTCAACCCAATCGACCACCGCGACCGGGAGCGTGACCGAGAAGGTGGAGCCCTTGCCCTCGACACTTTCCACGGTGAGGTCGCCGCCCATCATCCAGCAGAAGGTGCGGCTGATGGCCAGCCCGAGACCGGTGCCGCCGAATTTACGCGTCGTCGAGGCATCCGCCTGGGTGAAGGCATTGAAGAGCTTCCCGAGTTGCTCCCCATTCATTCCAATGCCCGTGTCGGCGACGCGGAAAGTCACGATCCCGCCGTCGCGGGCGACGGCCAAGGTAACGGTTCCGTTCTCGGTAAACTTCGAGCCGTTGGAGAGCAGGTTGAAGAGCGTCTGGCGGACCTTGGTTTGGTCCGCCCGAATCGTGCCGAGATCCCCGGGACACTCGACGACGAGCCGGTTCCCGTTCCTCGCCACCAACGGCTGCACGGTGGACGCGACCTCGCGGACGAGGGTGGGGACATCGAAGTCCTCCAGATAGAGGGTCATTTTCCCGGCCTCGATCTTGGAGAGGTCGAGGATGTCGTTGACGAGCCCGAGTTGATGCTTGGCGGCGGCAACGACCTTGTCGAGGTCGGGCTTGAGTTCCCCGGCGCCGAGGTCCTCGAGTTCCTCTCCGACCATCTCGCTATAACCGATGATGGCGTTGAGCGGGGTGCGCAGTTCGTGGCTCATGTTCGCCAGGAACGTGCTCTTCGCCTTGTTCGCTTCCTCGGCGGCCACCTTGGCTTCCTCGGCAGCCACCTTGGCCTCCTCAAGCTCCGAGTTCTTCGACTCGAGCACGTGTCGCGCCTCAGTCTCCTGTTCCAGCATCTGTTCGCGGAGTTTCTCGGCCTCGTTGCGTTTGCGGACGTAGAGCATGCGGGCAACGAGGGCCCATCCCAGAAGGCCCAGACCGCCCAACCCGGCCGGCACCGTGACCGCGAGGTTGCGGTGCCACGGAAGTGCCACTTTCATGAGGACAAAGCTCGGCGAAGAGTAGTTCAGGTCGCGGTCCACATACTGAACGGCCAGAGTCCAGTTGCCGGCCTTGTCGAAGGCGTAGTCGAGCCCGCCCCCGGTATCAGGCCTGGACCATTCCCCGTCCAACGTTTTCTCATCGCGTTCGCCCTGGAAGAGTTGGATCCGGTATTGACGTTTGGCGGGCACGGTCTTGAAGTCCACCACCGAGAAACGGAAGGAAACCCGCTCCCCGACCTTGATCTTCGGCAGCTCCGCGAGGCCGGTGTACTCCCGATCGGTCGTCACGGTGAGAGTCGGGGAACGGGGGGCGCTTGCGATGCGGCGGTAGCGCGCCAAGCCCTTGTCGCGGGTTCCCAACCAGACCGTGCCATCGCCAGCCGCGTGCACCCTGGTGATTGTGTTCTGGGGCAGTCCATCCCGCTCGTCGATGCTGCTCCAGCCCACTCCGTCGGTAAGAAAAAGCCCTTCGCTGGTGCCCAGCCATGTGACACCCTGCCCGTCCTGATCCACGTCGTAAAGAATGCCATGTTCCAAGCGCTCTTGGTCGCGTGGCCACGGAACGAATCTCTCGCCCTCCAACCGCGCCCCCTTGTTGCCCGCAATGACGAGGAGTGACCCGTCCGGAAGCGGTTCCATCGCGTCCACCCTTCCGACGGGAAGCCCGGCGGAGCTCCCGAACTCGACGAGGCTTGAAGCATCCGAGCGATAGACGCCCTTGTCCGGACCACTGAACCAGACGATGCCGTCCAAACCGGGACGGGCCGCGGTAATCGAACCGATGGCACCCGCGCCCGTTGGCTCCAAGTCCTCCAGTAGCCTTACGCCCCGGTCCTCGCCGACCCACAATTCATCGGTTGTCGACCGGGAGAGGGCGGAAACCGGCCTTGATTCCACGAGTTCAAAGCGGGGCCGATCCCGCTCCGCCACCACGGTCCGATACCGGGCTACCGGCGCGTTCCAATCCCCCACCAGCAAAGCGCCGTCGTGATCCACGTAGAGGGTATTCGGTCGACCGCCGGGAAGCCCGTCGGTGGCACCCAGTTTGTGGACTCGCCGTCCATCGAAACGCGAGAGCCGCACCTCCCGGCCGTCCTCGATGAGAAACCATACGTTGCCATCCGATGTGGACGCGATCTGCGAGACGTTTCCGGCGTCCAGTCCATCGCCCGCATCAATGGCAGTCACAGAGGCGGTCTCGAGACGCTGCGCGCCGTAGCTGGTGCCGATCCAGACGTCTCCAGCGCCGCCGGAACCGACCAGCAGCGCGTCCACGGCGGCCCCGGCGAGCCCATCCGCCGACCCGAAGGCGACAAACGACTTGCCGTCGTACTGGAACAGACCATCGCTCGTGGCAATCCATAGCGAACCGTCGTCGCGCGCCGACAGTGCCCGGACGGGGACATGAGGCCAGCCGTCCTCGGCACCGAGCGATTTCCAGGCCTCGACCCCGGCGGAAGCGGACGGGTCAAAGCGCGAAAGCCCCCCCATGGTGGTCCCGAACCACAGAATGCCATCCGGCATCTCCGCAATGGCTCCGATCGGCCCATCGGCCAGGCCGTCCGCCGGTCCGAAACGGGTCAGCCCCCCGCCGTCGTCGCCAGGGTCCGAGAACCGCCAGACCCCGTCGTCGAGCCCAATCCATGTGGCCCCGGCAGAATCGCCAAGCAGAGCCCGCACGGGATGACCCGCGACCTGGGAAAGGATTTCGGCGAGGGAACTCCGGGGATCGTCTCCATCCCGTTCGAAGTCCCAGTAACCTTCGAGACCGGCCTCATCTCCTTCCACTCCGGCGAACATGGTCGCCCGGATCTGATCCTCGGTGCGCGCAACGCTCCAGACGCGGAAATCATCGATCCGGCCGTGGAAGGGAAGATCGGAATCGCTCTGCACCACGTTCTTGCCGATGTCATTGGAATGTCCGCCCTTCAGGGAGGAAAAACTCCCTTCATAGGGGTTCGTCCCGACCAGCTTGCCGTTCAGGTAGAGACGCATCCCACCCGGCCCCAATATGCCCGCCACGTGCACCCACCGATCCGCATAGAGGACGTCCGGCACGGAAATCTCCCGCAGGGCGCCCTCCCCGGGGTTCACGACGAACCAGAGACCCCGAGCTCCCGTCGTGCCAATGCTCAGGTCGGCGCCGCTCCCTCCATAGCTGAAAACCCGGTTCCAACCTTCGCTCCCGAGGCGATGCCAATCCACCCAGGCTTCGATCGTGGCTTCGTCGAGATCATCGAAAATGCCGGGAGGCAAGATGACATGGCCGGAAACCCCGTCGAGAACGAGATTCGTCCCTTCCACGCTCGGTGGCGCACTGGCCGGACGTTGGGATTCCACCACCCTGGCCCGGCCTCCCAGCTTACCATCGAAGCCTCCGGGACCCGAATCCTTGATCAAACCGTCCTCCGAGGAATCGAAATTCCAAAGCGCCACCAATCCCGGCTCGGCTCCGGCCAGATCCTGGTACATGCCCTGCCGGATCAGCTCCGGCGACCGCTCGGAGTTCCAGATGCGAAACGCGTCCATCTGGCCCTTGAATCGGGCGCCCCCGTTCACGGTGCAGCCCGCGATGAGATTCTGCCCGTTCTCCCGGCTACTCCCCAGGCTCCCGGTATGGGAATGACTCCCCACCAGTGCTCCGTCGAGATAAAGCTTCATTCCCGAGGGGCCGGAGACCGCGGCCACATGGTGCCACTCGTGCAACGCGAGCGCCCGATCCCCAACGACCGATCCCCCCACCCCAGATTCCGCCCTCGCGTCGACCCAGTCGATCTTGTCGGCCGCATCCGTGCTTTGCTGAATCTTGATCGTTCCCGCCGCGTCGAACTCGAAAAGGTGAGCTCCCGCCGTCGAGGCATCCGGCCGGACCCAGAACTCCACCGTGGCAGCCTCGAGTTCCCGGAAAATCCGGGATGGCAGTTCCACGAAGCTCTGGATGCCGTCGAGTTCAAGCACGGATTCGGCCGCGAGGGGCACCGTTCCACCCGGACGTCGGCCCTCGCTGAGCACGGCCCCACCCGACAAGCGTCCGGTGTGCTTCCCAGGGCTCGAGTCCTTGATGTCGGGACCATTGGAGAACAGGGAGCCGTTCTCCGAAGCGGCAGTCCCGGTATCGTGCACCGAGACCCCCCCCTCCGTGGCCACCCACAGTCTACCGGCCGAATCGAGACTCAATTCCGTGATCGCATTGTGGGTCAGTCCGTCCTCAACGTGAAAGGACGTCACGACGGGATGGAGTGGATCCGCATCGTCGAGGCGCGCCAGGCCCGCGGTGGTGCCAAACCATAGGGTGCCCCGCAGGTCTTGCGCGATGCTCGTGACACGCCCGTCCGGCAAGCCATGGGTGGAATTCAGCGTCGTGAATTCCGCGCCGTCAAATCGGCTCACACCCTGTTCCAGACCGAACCACATCGCCCCGTCCGCGGCCTGGAAGGCGCAGCGCACCTGATTGTGTCCGAGGCCATCGAGGGTGGTGAAGTGGTGCCAGGTGCCCTTCTTGAATGGGGCCACCTGGAAGTCGATCTCGGGCACCGGTCGACCCTGTTCCACCGTCACCGCCTCGTTCTTCGCGGGAGGAACGATACCCCCAGGAACCAGCGCCCGCAGGGTATAGGTTCCCACTTGCAAATCCGGAAAGCGATACCGCCCGTTCTCTCCGCTGATGGCCACCGAAGCCTCTTCGGGCTCGTTCTCTCCGAGATCTCCGCCCGTCGGAAGGGCCTGGATCACCACGGATGGCAGCGGGCGACCGTTCAAGGCCAGTACCTGCCCGGAGACGGGAGAGAAATCGTGTAGTTCGAGATCAACGGACCCATTGTTCCCTTGGGGGCTCACCTCCCGCGGCCCGCTCTCGTATTCTTCCCGATTCGCCTTCACGACGAAACTCTCATCCCCGGCATTTTCCGCCATTCGGCGGAAAATCAGGTAGTTCCCCGAAAGATCGGTGGTTGCTTTCTCCAATTCCACGGCCTCCGCCGCAAAGGCCTGGGAGAGCACGACCGTGGTCTGGTTCGCCGGCCTCCCGTCCGAAGTGGTCACCCGACCGAAAATGGAGAGGAATCCGGCCAGTGATTCCGCGCGAGGCAGCAATTCGGGAATAACCGAACCCTCCCCCGGGAGCTCGGCTCCGGGAATGCCAAGCTCAAGGGCGAAGCCGAGATCCGAGCTCACCACTTCCACCTGGTGCACTTCGACCGCCACGACGTTCCTACCGGATTGAAGCGCGTTCCCGAAACGGGTCGCCGGAACCGGAATGTCGATGGTAGCCAACTCGTCGTCCCCGCTTACGGTCCGGCTCGCCAACGTGGCGGAACCGACGTCCCCGTAGGGCATGTTGCTCCGCGCGATCTCTTTCCCGTTGAGATAGACCACGGCTCCGTCGTCTCGCCTCAGCCGAAGGAGAAGTTCGTCCGGAAGCTTCTCCGCCGCGAGTCCGAAGGAATCGAGGAAGTCGAAGGAAGTTCGGAAGTAGGTGGTGATGTGCTTCTGGTTCTCATCCGGGCCGAATCGGACGATGGTCGTCACCGCATCGCCATAGCCCAGCGGGGCCTTCCCGGAGAGCCAGGCACTGTCGTCGAAATCCGCCTCGCTCCACCCTCTGCCCGGGTCGCTCCCATCGTCGAGGTATCTCCACTCCGAACCCCAGAGAACGAGGGTGCGTTCCAAGTCGTGGGTGATGTTGTTCCCCTGGATCATCTCGCCATCGAAGCCGTTCGGAGTGGCGTCCCGGCCCGGGCGGGCGGGATCATCGAAATTCCACAGGGCCGCCAGCCCCTCCTCCCGCCCCGTCAGGCGCTGAAACATGTTGGCGCTAATCTCCTCGCCCGTTCGCGGAATCGCCCAGACCCGGATCTCGTCAAGCTCCCCGTCGAATCCTTTGTCCGGATCGCTCCACCTCCCGATATAAGCCAGACTCCCCGCCGGAAGATCGATGAACCCGGGGGAATTCGGGCGGATTCCCGCCAGCTTGCCATTGAAGTAAAGCCGGGCTTCCCGCGCGTCGATCACGACCGCGACGTGGCACCATTCACCCACCTCCACCGCCTTCGATGCCGAGAAGAAATAGCCGTTCTGCCTCGGCCAGATTCCGCAGACCAGGTCGGGCGAGCCCGGCTCCGTGCCAAGATACAGGTTTTCGGATTCGGATCCCTGTCCGAAACCGTAGCAGAAAAACCTCTGGATCCCCGCCCGGGAATCGAAGCGCACCCACGCCTCGATGGTCGACTGCCGCAGGTTGTCGAACATCCCTGCCGGGAGGGCGATGTGCGCGCCCGTGCCGTTGAGCGAGAGGACGTGGTTCTCGGGCGGATCCCCCACCGGTTCGTCCGATGCGGGGAGGGTCAGGGCCAGGTCGGAAATCGGCTGGCCCGGTCTCAGCGCGACGCGCTGCCCGTCGTTCAGATCAACCCCTTCGGCACGCAGGAGGTAGTCGCCGGCGGGCAGTCGCCGCACGTTGAATTTTCCGCCCGCGTCGGTCACCGCGAATCCCGCTATCGTACCGGCCAGGTCCAGTGCCTCGACCTTCACCCCACACCGCACCTGCCCCCCGGAGTCGTCGCGCAACGTTCCGGCCAGCACGGGCCGCGGTTGAAGCTTCAGGTCGAACTCCCGGGCCTGCCCGCTCTCCACCGATTCCACCCGCACGACGGCGAGCTGCTCCTCCAGCACGGCGCTCAGCTCGTGTGCCTCCTTGGCATCCGCACCCCTTAGCGCCACGGGTAGCCAGTAGCGCCCCCCGGCATCGGTCGTGACGGTAGCGATCGGCCGGCCCGCCCGGGTGGCGGTGACGGGCACCCCCGGCACCGGCATCCCGCGCCGGTCCGTGACGAGACCGTGGAACCGCGACCACGCCCATTGGGTCGGCGGGTTCGACGGGACGCTCATCGCATTTCCCCGCAGCGTCCCGTTGAACCTGTTGGGGCCGGCGTCGATGATAGTGGATTCCTCGGATCCCTCGAAATTCCAAAGCGCGAGGAGGCCGTCCTCGCTGCCGCCTAATCTGGCGAAGAGCATCTCACGGATTTGCTCCTGGCTGCGCGCCACCCGCCAGAGACGTACCTCGTCCATTTGGCCGGTGAACCCATGAAATCCCAGGCGGTTCTGCAGGTTCGAATCCAGGAGGGAAAGATTGAACGAGGGATTGGTGCCGATGAGCTGGCCGTTGGTATACAGCCGGGCACCACCCGGCGTGACGACCGCCGCCACATGGATCCACTCCGCGATCTGCAACGCGTCCGGCGCATCGATCGATTGCCCCCCGATGAATTGCCCGGCCTTGTTGTCATCGATGCCCAATCTCAGCATATTCGGGACACCGGTGGTGAACAGCGTCAGCTTGTGATCCCGGTTCTCGGTCGGGTCCCGGAAGTCGATGAAACCCTCCCACGTACCCAGGTGATCCCACCGCACCCAGGCCTCGATGGTGAGTTCCTTGAGGCCGTCGAGGATCCCGGGCGGCAAGTCGACGTAGGAGTCGCCGTCCGGAAGAACCAGGATCGGGTCGTTCCCCTCGTCCACCGCCTTCACTCTCCGCGAGAAGAGTTCGTCCGCGGTGCCCGGGCGGCGCTCCGCAACCAGGGCCGCCTCGCCGAAAAGCTGGCCGTGGTGCCCGCCCGGACCGGAGTCGGGAACCACGCCTTCCCGGACGGTTTCGAAGTTCCAGAGCGAGACCAGCGCCTCCTCGCCTCCCGTGAGATTGGTGAACATCGTTTCGCAGATCTGCTCCTGGGTCCGTTCCACGCGCCAGACCCGCACCTCGTCCATTCGGCCCCGGAGGTCCTGGTCGCCCCCGACCCCCGCCAGCCCAAGCCAATTCGAGCGCCCCAGGTAGTTGTGGCGTCCCTCGCCAGGGTCCCCGTCGGGACGACGGGAAGCGAAGCTCCCGCTTTCGGGATCGGAAAGGACGAGTTCCCCGTCGAGATAGACCCGGACCCCTCCAGGGCCGGTCACCACCGCCAGGTGGCACCACTCGCCGAGCGCCAGCGCCCCCGGGCCCACTAAACGCAATTCGGAATCCTCGCTGAAGGGCTCGCGGCCCATGCTGAAATACAGGGTTCCGGAGTTCCATTGATTGCTGATCTGGATCGCCTGCCACGGTTTCCCGAAGTCGAAGAACCGGGAAAACGACTGAAAGGCCTCCCACTTCATCCAGCCCTCCACCGTGGCCTCCGTGAGACCGTCGAAGGCGTCGGCCGGGAGCTCGAGGTAGTCGCCATTCCCGTCGAGTTGCAGCACCCGGTTACCGGCGTCCGGAGCGCCGGGAGCCCCGTCCTGGGCGGAGAGGAGGGAAGTGGCCAACAGGATCGGGGCCACCGTGCCGGACAACAGGGCCCCGCGGTTCCAGGTTCTTTCTATGGTTCTCATGGTGTGGATGCCGACATCTCCCCACGGGGTTGTCCCGCGGCCCGAAGGAGGAGATTCGTCTTGGGGGTGGGATTGGCTTGCAGGTACATCAGGAAGGAATCCGAATTCACGGAGTCTAGCAGGGCGGTGTTGGATCCGCAATCGGTGGTGCGAACGACCGGATCTCGGCGAGGAGCTCTTCGGGGGAGTGGGCCGTTTTCCGGAGAATGCGGGTGACCTCGCCGTTGAGGCGGGCGCGGTCTTCGTCGGTGATGTCCTTGGCCGTAATGACGATGACGGGGACATGGCGGCAGCCCGGGAGCTTGCGGAACCCTTCCATGAAACCAAAGCCGTCGAGCTCGGGCATCATCAGGTCGAGGTCCACCAACTCTCCGGGGTTGGCGGAAAGGCCGGTCTTGACCGCGATCTCTTCGCCGACAATCACCCGCACCTCGAAGGGTTTCTGCGGTGAGGGAATCGCGATCCAATAACGGCCTCCCGGCTCCGTCTGGACCAGGCCGAGTTGCTGCTCGCCGCGCCAGGCGGTCACTTCGCTGCCGCCCCTCGGCGGCCGGCCTTTGGCATCCGTCACCCTCCCCTGAAGCGCTCCCCAGTCCCCTTGGGTCGGTGGGTTCGATCCCGCGACGCGGGCCGATCCTTCCAGCACCCCGGAGTTCCCGTTCGGGCTGGCATCCGGAACGGTCATCCCCTCGACCACGTCGAAATTCCAGAGCGCGAGGAGTCCCTCTTCCTTTCCGGTGAGCTTCCGGTGGATACCGGCGCGGATCTGCTCCGCAGTGCGGGCCACCTTCCAGAGCCGCACCTCGTCCATCAGGCCGACGAACCCGTTTTGCCCCAGCTGGTTGTCCCGGTTCGCCTCGAGCAGGGAGAGGTTGAGATCCGGGTTCGAGACCACGGGCTGTCCATCGAGGTAGAGACGGGCACCCTCCTCCGCACTGATCACGAGCGCCTGGTGGATCCATTTTCCTAGCGCGGGCGGTCCGGACGCGAAGATCATCTGTCCCTTCCATTCCCCCCCGTCCTTGCGATCGTCCAGGTAGACTGCCAAGCGGTTCTGTCGCTCATCGTCGGACGTGAACATCGCCAGCTTGTGGTTTCGTCCGGACTCTCCAGCCCCGAAGAACCAGGGCGCCCGCCACTCTCCCAATTCCCCCCAGAACACCCAGCCCTCGATCGTCACTTCCCTCAATCCGTCCAGGATTCCGGCCGGCAGCCTCAAGGCGGAACCGTGTCCCGACAGCGCCAATACCTGCTCCTCGCCCGGCTCGATCTCGAACGGCACAAGGGAAGTGAGCGGCTGCACGGTGGAGGGCGGGCTTCTGGGGACGGCCTGGGCCTTGCCGACGAACTGCCCGTGGCGCCCTCCCGGCGAGAGGTCGCGCAGCGGGGCGTCGGGGTCGTCGAAGTTCCAGTAGCCGACCAGCCCGGTTTCGTCGCCGCCGAGCGTCTTGGACATGCCGGCCGCGATCTCCTCGGGGGTGAGGACGCGATTCCAGACCCGCACTTCGTCCAGCTGGCCGTCCAGTTCCGCGTCCCCCGGCCAGACCACCTTGGCATTTGAGCCGCCGAGCAGGTTGAACCGGCTGCACTCCGAATTCCGGTAGTCGAAGTTCTGCTCCCGGACGAGCGGGCCGGAGGCCAGGACTCCGTTGAGGTAGAGCTTGAGGTCGTATTGTGAGGTCCCGGTCGCCGCGACGTGCACCCACTTGTAGAGGGGAAGCAGTTCCGGCGTCTCGACCGCCCGCCGCTCGTCTCCCTCCCAGGTCTCGAGGATCAGGACGGGGCGGGTTCCCGCGAGTTCCACCGAGAAGCGCCCGGACTTGACCGTGAGATCGAAGGCCCGGGCGGAGTTCCGGAAGGTCCGCCAATTCACCCACCCCTCGACCGTGACCTCGGTCAGATCCTCGAAGCTCCCGTCCGGAAACTGCACGTAGCTGCCCTCCCCATCGAGGTCGAGGACCCGGCCGATCTTCGGCGGGGGCGGCGGCTGGTCCGGCCGCGGGGCGGGCGCCTGCTTCGCATCCCCCATCAGCTTGCCGTGGTGGCCACCGGGGCCAAGGTCGGTGACCACCCCGTCCAGCCCCCCCTCGAAATTCCACAGCGCCACCAGGTCCGCTTCGCTGCCGGTGATGGATTGCGTCATCCCGCCCCGGATCTCCTCCGCGGTCCGCGCCACCTGCCAGACCCGCACCTCGTCCATCTGCCCCTGGAAGCCCTCGAGCTGGTCGGCATTGTAGCTTTCCTTCCCGAGGTAGGTGTGGACTGCCTTGAGATCCGCATAGCTGCCCGTGAACGGATCCGAGGACACCAGCACCCCGTTGAAATACATCTTCATCCCCCGCTGCCGGTGACCAGGGCGACGTGGCACCACTGGTCGAGGGTGACCAGGCCGTCCGCTTCGACGCGATGCCGCACCCCGTCGGCTCCCGTCGCGAGGGCTTTCAAGGTGCCGCTCGTGGTGACGTCGAGATAGATCTCGGCCTTGAGATCCCCGAAATCGAAGAAGCGGGGATTGGTTCCAAACGAGCCGGTCCACTTGACCCAGCCTTCCACCGTGGCGTCGGTGAGTCGCGCCATGGCCTCCGGCGGC
>JAHEDC010000602.1 GCA_024641425.1 Verrucomicrobiales bacterium
GACGGTGTAGACGATGCCCTGCGGCGTTTCGGCGCTCGCGGCGCGGAGTCCGAGTTCGGCTTCAAGGCGCACCGGCGGTCCGGGTGCCTTCGGATCGAAGCGATAGAGGTGTTGGTCCTTTTCGTTCCCTCCGTGGAAGTAGAGCATTCCGGTCGATCCGGCCATGATCACGGCGCGGTAGGGGCCGTGATCGTCCGTGTAGAGCGTCCGGCCCCCGGCGATGTCGTAGGCGAGGAACTGCGGGTCTTTCTCGCGGAGGCCGTCGGCGGACCCCGCATACCAGATCATGCGTTCGGCATCGAGGGCACCGGTCGGGAGGCTCTGCATCTCCAGGGGCGCGTGGACGACCACTTCCGACACTTTGGTCGCCGGGTGCGTGCGAAGGATCCAATCGCCTTCGAAATGATTGGCCGGATCGTCGGCCACGCGGGTGGAACCCCGGTGGGTCGAGTAGTAAAGCCAGCCATCCCGCCCGAGATCCATGCGGCTGTGGATCTTGCCCGGCGTGTACCAGCCTTCCGGCTGTTTGACGATCGAACGTACATCGGCGATCCTGGTCAACGATCCCGTCGCTGCATCATAGTCGTAGAGGAAAGCGTTGCCTTCCGGGCTCCGGTGATCGCCCACCGCAGAGTAGTAGTGGCCGTTGACGGCGAGCCCGTCCCCCCAGACACTCCACGGGTTTCCCTCGTAGGTCTGACAGTCGTAGTAGAGAAACGTGACTTCGGGCGGCGTTTCGGCAAGGGCAACACCTTGTCTCACATCGCCGACGGGACGCAGAAGCTCCGCTCCCTTTATCGTGATCGCTTTCCGGCCGTCCGGAAGTGCGGGCGGCCAGGGGACGGGGGACTCGCCTCGGGCGGAGAGATTTGCCGCGAGTGCGGCGGCAAGCACGGAGGAAAGCGGGGGCAGGAATTTCATTCTTCGATGGTGAGCGTTTGGTTGAGGGTCTCGACACCTTCGCGCCGGATGGTCGATCCGTTGGGAAAACGTATCTCAAGATCGACCGTGGTCGCCGAACCGAGACCGAAGTGGCAGGCAGTGTCCTGGCCGCTGGCATAGCCGTAACCGGTTCCCAGTTCCTGGAATCCGATCAACGAGCGCACCTCACCGTTCCGGACAAAGACCCTGATCCGGGTGCCGATGCCGTCGCGGTTGAACGAGCGACCGTGAACCCGGACCGTAAGCCAGTGGTTCTCGGGATTGCTCGTGTTGCGGAGGAGGCGGGAATGATTGCCGCGGTACCAGTTGACCAGGAAAAGGTCGAGGCGGCCATCGTTGTCATAGTCGCCCGATGGCCCGGCGGGGAAATAGACGAGCTTCCCGGAGTCGAGCGCCTCCGGCCTGAAGGAAGCTTCGAATCGCGGGGTGTCGCGGGAGGCCGTGGTTCCAAGGTTGCGGTAAATGAGCGGGGTGATGGTGCCGTCGTCGTGCAGCCAGGCGGTGGAGAGATAGATGTCGGGCCAGCCGTCATTGTCGAAGTCCTGGATCTCGACGTGCGGCGACTTCTCGTTCAGCTGCGTCGGGAGGCCCGCGATCGCGGTTACATCGAGGAAGCGCGGTTCGCCGTCGGTGAGGCCGCGGTTGAGGTAGATCTTGTTGCGCGCCGTGACGCCGTGGATCGAGACGACCAAATCGAGCAATCCGTCGCGGTTCAAGTCGCCGAAGGCTGCCCCGCAAGGCCAGTCCTCTCCGTCCAATGGATCCCAGGCGAAGGTGGCATTGAGTTCCGGCGACTCCTTGTATCCGTTGTCGCCGGTGGAGAGAAAGAGCCGGTTGCTATGGCCGACGAAGAAATCCGGTCTGGCATCCCCATTGATGTCGGCGACCGCGAGTCCAAGCCCGAAAATATCGTCCGGGAGCCCGGCCTTCGCATTGGCCGCGGCGAATCGGAGGCCTCCGAGATTCTCGAAGAGGACACTACAGGGATCCTTGGTGAAGCGATCCTCGACGAGGAACAGATCGAGAAGTCCATCGCCGTTGTAGTCGAAGACCCCGATGTTGCGCGCGGTTCCGAGCGATTCAGGGCAGGCACCGGATTCCTTCGAGATGTCATGGAGGACGCCGGCATCGTTCCGGAAGAGCTTCGAGTAAGCACGTTGGGCGGTGCGTTGGGGCTCCGTATCGCGGCTCGCGTTCCCCTTGCAGTTGTTGGCAACATAGAGATCGGGGTCGCCGTCGTTGTCGAGATCCGCGAAGACGGCCCCGCTGGTTCGGGCGAAGAACGTCGCCGGCTTCTGGGGCCACGGTTCGAAGCCGCCGTCGCCCCGATTGCGGAGAAGGACGTTCGGCTTCGGGCCTGTGGCGGGAGCGTACTCGTCGTCCGGGCGATCCGAAAAGCCGCCGACATAAAGGTCGAGAAGTCCGTCGCCATCCACGTCGCCGAAAGCGGCGCCATGTCCCATGATCCCCTGGAGCGGTTCGAGCAAGCCGGCGGCCGCGGTGACGTCTTCGAAAGCGAGTTGCTGGGCATGGCACTCCGCCAACTCTCCGAGGCAGAGAAGAATGCCGGAGACACGAACGAGCGGCCAAAACGGGCGAAGCGATTTCATAGGGGTAGTAAAGGAACGAGCCCGCGACCGCGGTTATTTCAAGTCCCGACCGCCATCGGAATGCTCGCCGCGAAATCGGGAGGGAGCAAGATTTCCGTGTCGTGGAGGGTCTCGATCTTTTCGGACGTGAGGCTGCGAGGGGGCATGCATCCTGTGATCGGACTCAGCCGGAGCGGAGAGAAATCGCAGCGCGAAGATCTGGATTGACGGTTTCCCGGCCATACCGGACGCTCGAATCACCGCATGAGCCTGTTTCGAAACTTTTCCCTCTGTTTGGCCGCATCGCTCGGCTCGCATGCGGGCGCGGCTTCCGCGGGTGCTTCGGAAACCGTTCTCGGCATCAAAGGCTCCCGGTTCACCGTCAATGGAGAACCCCGGTTCCTCCTCGGATTCAGCTATTACGCGGGCCTGGGGGCTCCGCCGGAATTCATCCGCCGCGATCTGGACGACTTGCAGGGCCATGGATTCAACTGGCTGCGCGTCTGGGCGACCTGGGGAGGCTTCGACCATGTCGTTTCGGCCGTGGACGGCGAAGGCCGAGCCCGGGAACCGTTCATGGCAAAGCTGCAATGGCTGGTCGCCGAGTGCGACGCGCGGGGAATGGTGGTGGATGTGACCCTGTCGCGGCGGGAAAGTGATCGGGCCGAAGGGGCGCGGGGCGAGTTGCCCGACGCACGCGCCCATCTCCGCGCGGTCGAAAACCTCGTCGGCCACCTCCGGTCGCACCGGAACTGGTATCTCGATTTGGCCAACGAGCGGGATGTGGGGGACGCCCGGTTCGTCGGCCCGAAGGAATTGCGTTCCCTGCGCCGGCGTGCGCGCGAACTGGATCCGGCATTGCTCGTGACCGCATCGTTCGGAGGGCATGACCTCGGGCCCGAGGAGGTGCTTGAGGCCATCGAAACCATCGGGGTGGA
>JAHEDC010000142.1 GCA_024641425.1 Verrucomicrobiales bacterium
GAGGACGTGTCTTCGGATAAGGCGGAGGTCTTCCTCGACCTCTCCGAGAGAAACCTCATCGAGAAGGATTTCGAGGAAGGGCTTCTCGGACTCGCTTTTCACCCAAATTTCAAGGAGAACCGTCTCTTCTACATCTACCATTCGCAGCAGAATCCGAAGCGGAGTCAGGTCGTGGAAATGAAGGTCTCCGAAAGCGACCCCTCAAAAGCGGACGTGAAGTCCGAGCGGCTTCTCCTTGAGGTCCCGCAGCCGTTCTGGAACCACAATTCGGGTAATTTGGTCTTTGGCCCCGACGGCTTTCTCTACATCGCGCTTGGCGACGGAGGAAAGGGCAACGATCCCCTCCAACTCGCGCAGAACCGCTTCATCCTGAACGGCTCGATCCTCCGTATCGATGTGAACTCGCGATCAGGGGACCTCGCCTACGGCATTCCCGCCGACAACCCCTTTGTGAACCAGGAAGGCATGCGCCCCGAGATTTGGGCCTACGGGATGCGTAACCCGTGGGGGCTTTCCTTCGATGCCTCGGGCACGCTCTGGTGCGCGGACGTAGGCCAGGATCTGTGGGAAGAAATCGACCACATCGTCAAGGGCGGCAACTACGGTTGGAGTTTCAGGGAGGGCACACATGCCTTCGCCTTGAACCAGCATCCGGCTCCCGCCGACGCGAAATTCATCGATCCCGTGCATGAATACACCCGGACGGACGGGACGAGCATCACAGGCGGAGTCGTCTATCGCGGGGAGAAAATCCCGGCCCTGAAAGGCGCCTACGTCTACGGCGACTGGGGCTATAGTAACATCTGGGCCCTCAGGGTGGCCGACGGAAAGAAAACGGCGAACAGTGTCCTTTTCAGCGATCCCTCGAAATACGGCGATCCCAAAGCTTACAAACCGACCGCCTTTTGCGAGGGGCCGGACAAGGAAATCCTCCTTCTCTCATGGTCGGGACGCCTCTATCGCATCGACCCGGCAGCCTAGGACGAACAGCGCCCCTTCCCGCACGGGCGTTGCCTGCGGTGGAGGTCATTCATGGACGGAGAACGGACATTCATGTCCGTTTCCATCGGGTCAGCGCCGTGAACCAACTCAGGCCGGAATATCCTCCTTCGAGCGGAGGATGACCGACGCCATGACAACCGAGAGAAGAAAGAACAGAATCGAATAGGTGATAAGATGGCCGCGGCTGCCCATATAGGGCGTTCCCTGGCGCACTTTCGGAAGCGGACGGGCAGCTTCGGTGGCCACGGGGGTCGCCTCCGTGGCCGTCCCCTCCGCCACAGGGGCGGCCGTTTCGGTTACCGCAGGCACCGGCGCGACGGCGGTCTCATCGGCGCAAAGCGGCGAAGCGAGGAGGACGGTGGCAAGAGCAAGCGGGAGAAGTTGGGCGATCTTCATTAGGGTGTGGAAAAGGGAGTGTTGTGGAAAACAGGCTGAATTTATCGCCTGAATCCTCGGATAGGTCAAGCGGCGGCAGCGTGACATCGATTCGCCTTGTCTTGAGCGGGGAAGACGTGTTCGTTCCCGGCGTCCACCCAGCCGGGCCGAACGTTCGGTTTCCAGATTCCTTGCCCGCATCCGCACAAGGTCCATGATACCGCTCCTCCATCCCGATCTGATTCTCCTCGCCGACGCGCTCTCCCCGGCCGAGCGCAGCCATGCCGTCGCATTGCTTTTCATCTACCTTGGCGTCGCGCTGGTGGTATCCTTTCTGTGCTCCGTCGCGGAGGCCGTACTCCTCAGTGTGAACGACGCTTACATCCACGATCTGCGTTCGCGGCGTCCCCGCTCAGCCGCCTTCCTCGCCGAATTCCGGGCGAATCCGGACAAGGCCCTCACCGCCATCCTCACCCTCAATACCGTGGCGCACACGGTCGGCGCAGCCGGAGTCGGCCACGAGGCGGCGGTTATTTTCGGGGAAAAGTGGCTCGGACTCTCGTCCG
Organism: Verrucomicrobiales bacterium; assembly: GCA_024641425.1. Taxonomy (GTDB): domain Bacteria; phylum Verrucomicrobiota; class Verrucomicrobiia; order Verrucomicrobiales; family DEV007; genus JAHEDC01. The sequence continues at coordinate 1,944 of JAHEDC010000142.1, forward strand.
CGATCATGACCGTCCTCATCCTCGTCGGCTCGGAAATCATTCCCAAAACCCTCGGCGCGACCCGCTGGCGGCAACTCGCGCCCGGCACCGCACGCGGCGTCCGCTGGCTCACCGTCGTCCTCGCCCCTGTCATCGCCGTCATGCGCTCCCTCACCGAGCGCCTCCGCACCCAGGCCGCCGTCGAGGCCCCGCGCGAGGAGATCGCCGCCCTCGCCATGCTTGCCTCCAGTTCCAAACACCTCCGGGAAGCCGAGGCCGCGATTCTGCGCAATGTCTTCCAGCTCCGCGACACCAAAGTCGAGACCATGATGACGCCCCATTCCGAGGTTTTCGCGCTTCCGGAGACGATGAAGGTCGGCGAGTACCGCAGTGCCTATCCGAAGAGCCCCTTCTCCCGCGTTCCCCTGCTCCGCGACGGCTCGGAGGTGCCCGCCGGCTTCGTCCTCCGGGTCGAACTCCTCGCCGCCAGCGAAGCGGGAGCGCCGCTCTCCTATCACCGCCGGGAACTCGATACGGTCGCCGCCGACACCTCGGTCGCCGACCTCTATTCGAAACTCATCCGCTCCCGCAGCCACATCGCCGCCGTCATCGATGCGGAACGAGGCTTCGCGGGAATTGTTACCTTGGAAGATGCCATCGAAACGGTGCTCGGCACGGAAATCGAGGATGAGATGGACCGCGGTGGCGGCGAAAGTCCCCGGCGTCCGGGTTGGAAGCCCTTCCGGCGAGGGCCGCGGAAATAGGAGCCGGGTCTATTCGACCGCCTCCTCCGAAGGGGAAATCGCCGGCGCGTAGCGGTAGTGGCCGACGATCTTCCAGTCGAAGAGGCAATCCTGCATCTGCGGCCCGCTCCCGATGTTGTGGACGATCCACCGGCTCCCCGGCAGTCCCGGCTTCTCGACGACAATCCCGATGTGCCAGAGGCTCTTCCCGTTCAGATCCCAGGCCACGAGGTCGCCGGGAAGATAATCGTCCCGCTCCTTCGTGATCTTCAATTCCGCGCCCTGCCGCGCGAAGAATTTCTGCAGGTTCGGCACCCGGCGGTGGTCGATGTTCCTGTCCGTCCGCTTCATCCCCCAATTCTTCGGATATTGGGAAAAATGCCCCGCCATGTCCTCGTGGACGAGTTTCTGGAGATCAAGCCCGAGTTTCCGGTAGGAACGGATCACCACATCGGTACAGACGCCCGTCTCCGCCGGCACGTCTCCGCCGGGGTAATCGAGGACAACGTAGGCCGGATCATACCTTACCGTATGCGTCGTCCGCTCGATCGCCGCCCCCACCAGCCGCCCCGCGAAGGACGCCGGATCCAGCGTCGATTCCGCCGCCTGCTGCGCCGCGCTGTGGACAATCCACCCGGCGAACCCGGCGATGGAGAGGAGGCCGAGGATGAGGGAGCGTTTCATGGTTGGTCGACGAGTTTCGGAGATATCAACGACGGTTCAACACGTCGGCACTTGCGGAAGGTAACGGAAATGGGCATCCGAGGTACAAAGGACGAGGTTGTGCTGAACGACAAGCGCGGCGATCCAGAGATCGTTCGTCGGAATCGGGTGCGCCGCCTCGCGCAATTGCGCGTAAAGATGCGCGTAATGGTGGGTCGTCTGTTCGTCGGGAGCGATCACCGCCACCCGCGGACTCCCCAGAAAGCGTTGGAGATTTGCCGCATTGGAGGTCTGGCGGGTCCCGGCGGCGAAGCCCGCTCGGAGTTCGCCAAGCACGATCAGTGGAAGGTAAATGCGGCGGGCGGCGCGAATGACCGTCACCCGTGCGGCATCCCCCCGCAGGAAATCGCTGTAGGCGTTGGTATCGAGCGCAACGGTCATTTCCACGCGTCCTCGTCGATTCTCCCGAAATCCTCCAATGCCGCCTCGAAGGCCGGATCCTCTTCCCAGCTTCCGATCAATCCGTCGAGGTCGTCATGCACCCTTCCCTCGGACTCCATGCCCAGCCCGCGCGCGAGAAGCTCCACCGCCATCGCGTTCAGGCTCTTCTCCTCCTGCTTCGCGACCTGACGCAAAGCCTGATCCAACGACTCCGGAACGGAGCGAATGGTGTATTGAATGCTCATGATGCCTACAGTATAGGCGTCAAATGCCTGCATCGCAAGTCGCGAAGCTCCTCGAGAACGCCGATTCGAAACATTGTACTGCCCTAATCCCGTCCTTGTGCATCTGCTGCGACAACCTTCCCACGTCGCGCCCGGAGGCAATCGAAGAGAACAAGGAAGGGGACGACGAAAGAGACGAGGTAGAAGCAGAGGACAAAGGCGACGACACCCGGTCCGGGCGGATGCGATCCGGAAAGGGCGTTTTTCCCGACTGAAGAACTGTATTCGAGCAAGCTCCTTCCGATGAGTCCGACGCCCAGGAGTATGGTGGGCAGTTTCGATACGAAATACTCGCACTTCACCGCGGCGACAAAGAAGCACACGTAGGTTCCGATTTGCACCAAAGCGAGAAGGTTATTGGTGAATTCGCTTTCATGCCAGGAGATCGTTACTCCGCGCCGCGGACCGTAGACCAAGGAATAAAGAGCGAGAAGGGCCGAACCCACGAGGAGAATCCACCGGAGAACCGGGCTCGTAGGCGAGGCCCTTGTCACGGCCGAACAGGGATCTCCGGATTCCACGACGCTTTCGCGCCTTTCCGGAATCATCGAATCTTCGGATTGAGGAGTCGATACGTGGTGATCAGTGTCCATCCATTCGTTCTTGCACCCACCAGGGCGCGGAGTTCGAACGATAGCCGCTTCCTTAGCTCTTTCAATCCCGTCGCGCTTTCGCGACTTCCCAGGCCGCATCCATCTCCTCCAGCGTCGCCTCGCCCATCTCCTTCCCCGCCGCCGAGAGCGCGTCTTCCACCTTCTCGAAGCGGCCGATGAATTTCGTGTTCGCGCGAGCGAGGAGGGATTCGGCGTCGAGGTTGAGCTTCCGGGTGAGGTTGACGACGGCGAAGAGGAGGTCGCCGAGTTCATCGGCAAGGGCGTCGCGGTCCCCGCCGGCGAGGGCTTCCTCGACCTCGTCGATTTCCTCGCGGATCTTCGGGAGGACATCGGTCGCCTCGGGCCAATCGAAACCGACCCGGGACGCCTTTTTCTGGATCTTCGCGGCGCGGATGAGGGCAGGGAGACCGGCGGAGATGTTGTCGAGGACGCGCGGTTTTTTCGCCGCCTCGTCGCCGCCTTTTTCGCCGCGCTTGATCTCGTCCCATTGCTTGAGAACGGCCTCGGTGTCGGTGGCGTCGCTTTCGCCGAAGACGTGGGGATGGCGGCGGACGAGTTTGTCGGCCACGCCATCGGCCACCGCGTCGAGATCGAAGTTACCGGCGGTCTCGGAAGCGATCTCGGCGTGCATGACGACCTGGAGGAGGAGATCGCCGAGTTCCTCGCACATGTGCGGACGGTCGCCGGAGCGGAGGGCCTCGGCCGTCTCGTAGGCTTCCTCGATGAGATTCGGGACAAGGCTCTCGTGGGTCTGCTCGATGTCCCACGGACAGCCGCCGGGCGCGCGGAGGAGATGGACGACGCGCCGCAGACGGTTCAGGGCGGGTTCGGGAGTGTTCTCGAGCTGGGGAATGGGATGGGCCATGGCGGGCGCATCATGGGCCGGAAATCCGTGGCGTGCGACCGGAAAAGATGCGAGAATCCGCGTCCCATGAAAACCCGGACCTTCCTTTCTTCCCTCACCGCCGTGGCGCTCGCCGCCGTTTCCTTCACCGCCCTCGCCGACGACAAGGCCGACGGCTGGGTCGCCCTTTTCGATGGCAAAACGACCACCGGCTGGACGAATCCCTACGACTGGGGCGACGTGACGGTCGTCGACGGTGAAATCCATCTCCAGGCAAACAGGAAATTCTTCCTCTGCACCGAGAAGAAATATTCCGATTTCGAGTTCGAGGGCGAGATCCTCCTGCCCGACGGGCAGGCGAACTCCGGCTTCATGTTCCGCTGCCACGTGGAAAAGAACAATGTCTTCGGGTACCAGGCCGAGGTCGATGGTTCCGACCGCATGTGGTCGGGCGGGCTTTACGACGAGGGCCGCAGGATGTGGCTCTGGCCGTCGAAGACCGGCAATTCGAAGGACAAGGAATTCCTGAAGACCGAGAAGGAGTCGCTGGCCCACTTCGCGAAGGACGAGGTGAAGAACGCCTTCAAGCGCAGCGACTGGAACAAATACCGGATCGTCTGCAAGGGCGACCATCTGCAGATCTTCGTCAACGGCGTGCAGACCGTGGACGTCCACGACAGCGTGGACGCCGAGGGCTACCTCGCGATCCAGCACCACGGCGAGAAGGGCCAGATCTACAAGTTCCGCAACCTCAGGGTGAAAGAACTGTAGGGAGTCGTTGATTGGTTGATTTGGTGATTCGGGAATTCGGTTGACTCGCTTTCCGTCGGGGCGAGGCTGGGCACCCTTTCCCCGTTCCCGATGAAACCGATCACCAAACTCGCCGAGACGCGCACACCCGACGGCACTCTTTTCGCCCTCTACGAGCACGACGGGAACTACGCGTTGCACTACAACCAGAATCCGCTCATGAGCACGGGCCTCACCGTGTCCGAGCAGATGCTTTCCGATATCGGCTGCGATTTTCCCAAGCGCCCGGCCCACCCGCATGTCCTCATCGGCGGCCTCGGGCTCGGTTACAGTCTGAAGCGCGTCCTCGAGATCATCGGGAAACCCGCGACCGTGCGCGTGGCCGAGCTGCTTCCGGAAGTCGTCGCCTGGAACCGCGAATTCCTCTCCAAGCACAACGGCCCGCTCCTCGATGATCCGCGAACCGAAATCTACGTCGGCGATGTCTTCGACTGCATCCGCGACGCCGCGAAGCGCCCCTACGACAGCATCCTGCTCGACACCGACGACGGCCCGGGCTCGCTTGTGTTGCCGCAGAACGTCCGAATCTACCGCCCGGACGGGCTCGAAATGATCCAGCGCGCGCTCACGCCCAACGGTCGCGTCGCCTTCTGGCTCGCCTCCCCCGAACCCCGCCTCCTCAAGGACATGGCCCGCGTCGGCTTCAAGGTCACCGACTTCGAGGCGAGGGCCCACGCCCGCTCGAAACGCGCCGTCCACCGGATCTATCTCGGCGAACGCCAACCCGCGAAGGAAGGCCGCGGTCGAGGAAGACGCTGAGCATTCAAGCCGACGCGCCGCGCAGTTCCCCGAAACCACAGAACAGCTTCGACCGCTCCGGAGGGAGCACAGGCAAAACCTCGTCGCCGGAGAGGAACTCCCTGCAGACTGCGAAGAATTCCTCCGGTGTGCGGACGCGGCGTATCCGGAATTCAAACGCCTCGTCGATCCCCTGGCTGATATACGCGAGATACCGTTTCATTCTCGAAACGTGCCCGACCGCCTCGAAGTGCCTCGAGACGCCCGCCGTTTCCTCGAAGAGGCATTCTATGTAGCAGAGCAGATCCCGCGCCCGCGGAGCCGGGCCGACCGCGCCCGCGAAGGAGGCGCGCAGCTGATCGAAAATCCACGGATTCCGTATGGCCCCGCGTCCGATCATCAGCCCCGCCGCTCCCGTCCGCTCGAGATACGAGCGGCCGCTCAAGACATCGACGACGTTCCCGTTCGCGATGACCGGACAATCAAGGCGCGCCACCGCATCCGCGACCTGTTCGGGATGCACCGGCGTCTGGTAACCCTCGCGGACGGTTCGTCCGTGGATGGCCAGCGCGTCGATGGCGTGCCTCGCGAAAACCTCAAGCAAGGCTTCAAACTCCTGCCCACCCTCGAACCCGATCCGCGTCTTCACCGTGAAGCGCCCGTCGATCGCCTCCCGCAGCGCGCCGAGGATCCGGTCGACCTTCTCCGGATCGCGAAGGAGTCCCCCGCCCGCGTTCTTGTTGCAGACCTGCGGGGCAGGACAACCGAGATTCAGGTCGATCCCGGCGACCGGATGCTCCAGCAGCGCCTTCGCGACTCGCACCAGTGCCGGGATATCCTGCCCGATCAGTTGCGCGAAGACCGGGCGTCCCGTCGGGTTCTCCGTGATCGAGGTGAGAATCCGTTTATCGACCTGCGCGTCACCATGCACGCGGAAATACTCCGTCACATAGACATCCGGCCCCCCGTAGCGGTGCATCACCCGCATGAAGGCGAGATCCGTCACCTCCTGCATGGGGGCGAGAAAGAGCACGGGACGGTCGGATGGAAGGAGGTCGCGCATTTTTCGCAAAACTCGGGGCACGGTGGCTGGGGTTCTTCTTGCCAGAATGGTGCCGGAGAATCCATACTCCCTCCCATGGATACACGCAAAAGACTCCTTCTCGCCGCCCTTCTGCCTCCTCTTCTCGTCGGCTGCGGATCGGTCAACTTCAAGGAGTCCCGGGCTCCGGACGGCTCGAACCGCGACGAATCCTCCCTCTCTCCCCTCGCCCGCCGCATCAACACGGAGACAATGAGGATCGTCCCTTCAGGGCCGAAGCCCAATCGGATCTTCGAGATCTACAGTGAGGCGGACGACGCCATGTGGGGCGTGAACTGGACACGCAAGGTCGATCTCACCGGCATAAGCTGGGACGGCACCCGCACGATCACCCTCGTTTCTCCGATCCATGTCGTCATGGCCGCCCACTACGTCCGCCAGCCCGGAACCCCTGTCGTGTTCCGCGACGCGAAGGGCAAAAGAGTCGAACGCGTGCTCAAGGCCATGCTCCCGATCTCCCTTCCGAACGGCGCAATTCCCGACATCGCCGTGGGCGTCCTGGACCGCGCCGTCCCGCTGAAATTCTACAAGGTTCCGCCCGCCGACGCCGCATTCACCGCCCAACTCGAGGGCGCCTACGTTCTTGTCACCGACGGGGAGCGCCGCCTTCACTGCCATGAGATCGCGATGGCCAACGGCGCTTCAATCCGCTTCGGCTACAGCGAGAAGATCCACAAGGCCTACTGGGAAGACCTCATCGTCGGCGACAGTAGCAATCCGTCCTTCATCCTTCTCAATGGGGAGCCCGTCCTTGTGGAAACCCATACCACGGGAGGCCCCGGAGCCGGCCCTTACTACGGTGACCCTGACGTCATCGCCGCCATCAACCAGCGCATGACCGAACTCGGCGGCGGCTACCAGCTCACCCAAGCGCGGCCTTGATCCCATAAGCCCTCAAAACTTTCCCGACCGGATCACGCGCACGTCCTGCTCGAAGGCGATCATACCGTAGCGGGGGAAGAGTTCGCGCTCGAGCCGCGCGAGGAGGGTGGCCGCCGCTTCCGGCTGGAGGACGACCTCGACCTGGACGTTCGCGTATTCCTTCATCTCACCCGTCCGTTCGCCACGGGCTCCGCTGCCTTCGACGGTGAAGTTCGTCCATCCATGGGCCCCGACATCGCGAAGCAGCCCCTTGACAGGCTCCAGCGCGTAGGCCTCACAAATGATCGTGACGAGTTTCATCGGGTTCGCATTCATGGCGTCAGCGGTAGAGGACCTTCGCTATCTCGTAGTAAAGGGGGATTCCAAGGGTGATATTGAAGGGGAAGGTGATGGCGAGCGAGGAGGTGAGATACAGGGTCGGGTTCGCTTCGGGCAGGGAGATCCGAATGGCGGCCGGAGCCGCGATGTAGGAAGCGCTCGCGGAGAGGACGCCGAGCAGGGTCGCCCCGCCGAGTTCGAGTCCCGCCACTTTCCCGAGCACCACGCCGAGCGCGCCGTTGACGACGGGCACCAGGACCCCGAAGGCGAGGAGGAAGAGCCCGACTTTCCGCAGATCCCCCACCCGGCGCCCGGCGACGATGCCCATCTCAAGCAGGAAGAGCGCGAGCACGCCCTGGAACGGGGTGACGAAGAAGGGTTCGACCTTTTTCATCCCGTCCGTGCCGCAGAGGGCCCCGACCACCAGCGCGCCGACGAGAAGGAAGATGCTGCGCCCGAAGAGGGCCTCGTGCATGGCCGTGCGCATGGAGGTTCGCGAGGCGTCGCCGTCTGCCTTCATCCCTTTCTTGCCGAGGATAACCCCGACGAGGATGGCGGGCGATTCCATGACGGCGAGAAAGGCGGTGGCGTAGCTCTCGAAGGGAACATCGATCGCTTTCAGGTAATTCGTCGCCGCGATGAAGGTCACCGCGCTCACGGAACCGTAGTGCGCGGCGATGGCCGCCGCATCGACGCCGGGGAGTTTCCCGCCGAAGCGCAGCACCGGGAACGTCCACAGCGGAATGACGGTGCCCAGAGCGATCGCCGCCAGCGCCGGCAACCAGACTTTCTCCAACCCGGCTTCCGAGATGGCGACGCCTCCCTTGAAGCCGATGGCAACGAGGAGGTAAATTGTAAGGCCGACATACATCGGCTCGGGAAACTTGAGGTCGCTCTTCGTAAGCGCGGCGATCAGTCCGAGCACAAAAAACAAAACCGCCGGCGAGAGCAGGTTGGCGCGGATGGCGTCGAGGATCTCCATGCTCAGGATTCGCCGAACTTCCGGGCCTCGGACTGAAGACGACGGTCCTTGGCTCGCGATTCCTTGGCAAGCGTTGCCTGAAACGAGATCATCGCGTTCCGCAGGCTCTCGTCGCCGACACCAAGGATGCGAAGGGCGAGTAGCCCCGCGTTCCTCCCGCCATCGATGGCCACCGTCGCGACCGGAACGCCGCCTGGCATCTGCACGATCGAGAGGAGCGAATCAAGCCCCTTGAGGGATTTGCTTTCCACCGGCACTCCGATGACCGGAAGGGGGGTGAGACTCGCGACCATGCCCGGCAGGTGCGCCGCGCCTCCCGCTCCCGCGACAATGACGCGCACACCGCGGATGTGCGCCTTGCTTGCGAAACGCACCATTTCCAGCGGCGTGCGGTGCGCGGAAACGACGTGGATCTCACAGGCGATTCCGAATTCGGCGCAGGCTTCGGCGGCGGGCTGGAGGACGGGCCAGTCGGAGTCGCTGCCCATGATGATGGCGATGGAAGGTGCGGTTGTCTTTTTCATGAAAGGTCTCCAAAACGGATCTCGCCGGCGCAGCGGGTGGCCGCGTGCTCGGCTTCCTCCAGGGAATCGCCGAGCGCGGTGACGTGGCCCATCTTGCGGCCTTCGCCGGTCTGGGTCTTTCCGTAAAGATGGACGTGGGCTCCGGAAACGGCGAGCGCGCGCTCCAGACCGAGGGCCCGGCCAGGGCCCTCCGCGGTGCCGAGGAGGTTCACCATGACGGCGGCGGGCGCGACCAGGCGCGTCGAACCCAGCGGCAGTCCGAGGACGGCGCGGACGTGGTTCTCGAATTGCGAGCACTCGCAGGCCTCGATCGTGTAGTGGCCGGAATTGTGCACGCGGGGCGCGAGTTCGTTGACCACGATCTCGCCGTCCTGTTTCAGGAACATCTCGACCCCGAAGCTCCCCACCGCGTCCACGGCTTCGACCGCCCGGCGTCCGATCTCGGCCGCGCGGGCTTCGGTCTCCGCATCCACCGCCGCCGGAGCGCGGACGAGATGGCAAACGTGGTTGCGTTGCACCGTTTCCACGACCGGATACGCGACCGATTCCCGATCCCGACCGCGCGTGATGATGATGGCCAGTTCGGCCGTGAAGGCGCAGAATTCCTCGACGTAGAGCGCGTTCCCGGCATTCCCGCCCAGGCGTTCCCACGCCGCGCCGATGTCCTCCACGGAGCGCACCGTCGCATTCCCCTTCCCATCGTAGCCGTTGCGCCGGGCCTTGAGCAGGAGCGGGAATCCCAGCGCCTCGCCCGCCGCCGCCACGTCGTTGACGTTCTCCACCGCGCGCATCGCCGGCACCGGCAGCCCGGCTTCGAGCAGGGTTTGCTTCTGAATGAACTTGTCCTGCACGAGACCGATCGTGCGCGCGGAGGGAAAGACAAGATGCCCGTCCGCCTCCAGCGCGGCGAGGTGCCGGGTATCGACGAATTCGTTCTCCAGGGTCACGACATCGACGAGCGCCGCCAGTTCGCGCAAGCCCTCCTCGCTATCCCAATCCCCCACCAGCGACCGTAGCGCGACCGCCGCCGCCGGACATTCTGCCTTCCGTTCCAGGATGATCGTGTCGAAGCCGAGCTGCGCCGCCGCGATCGCGTTCATGCGCCCGAGCTGTCCCCCGCCCGCGATGCCAATGCGTGACGAGGCGGCGGTGCGGCGGGTCGGCAGGTCTGGAGATTCAGCATTCAATGCTGCGACCATGAACCGGCCATCCCGGTTTGCCAAATAGGAAAAACCGCAAACATTCGCCCCGCAACCCTTGACCCGCGACCCGGATCGCAGGCGGGTTTTGGGAGGAGGGTCGGCCCTCAACGATGGCTCAGCGCGGAGGCCCTGGTGCGTTGCGGTCCCGCCATGAGCAGTTTGGCGCGCTTCCGCTGCGACTGCTTCGCCCGGCGATGGCCGATCTGCGCGCGCATTTTCCCGAAGGCCTTCAGCAAGGCCGCACGCAAGGTATGGTCGCTCGTCTCCGTCGTCACATCCGGCCCCGGCGTCACCAGGTGGAAGGCGACCCGGAAGGCGGGACTTGTCTCAAGGTCACGGACAAAGGTCACATGCGCCTCATCGATCTGAAGCACGGTCTGCAGGCTTTCGAGCTCCTTCTCAAGGAACTCGATCATGGAGGCGGAAGGCTTGTGATGGATGCTTTTGAGAATAATTTTCATGGTCTTGTTTGTTTAGGGTTCTGTTGACGGCCTAACCTTTCCTCATCGGCAATTATTTGTATAATACGCAATATCTCATTAATAGTTCCAAATTATGGAAGTTTCTGATTCTCGCGGTTTCCTCAATTTCCACCATCTCCGCTACTTCTGGGCGGTTGCCCACGAGGGCAGTTTGCGCGCCGCTTCCGGAAAGCTCGGAGTCTCGCAACCCTCGATCTGCGCGCAGGTGAAGCTTCTCGAAGCAAGCTTGGGCGAGGATCTCTTCCGCACGAAGGGCCGTTCCCTCGTCCTGACCGAATTCGGACAACTTATCCTCGGTTACGCGGACGAGATCTTCACCCTCGGCGGCGAGATCCTACGGGCCGCCCGGCAGGCCCCGACCTCGCGCGCTCTCCGGCTCAATGCCGGCATCGTGGATTCCTTTCCCAAGCTCATGAGCTATGACATCCTGCGCCCCATTTTCGAACACAAGCCGCCCGTGCAA
>JAHEDC010000143.1 GCA_024641425.1 Verrucomicrobiales bacterium
GTGCCCGTGATGAAACCCTTCGTTCCGATCAGAGTTGCGACACTTTCCCACTCCGAAACGCGTTGCAAAGCCCCAGAGCGCTGCTATGATTTCGCCCGTTCACCAGTTGCGGCGCCGCCAGATACCCGGCGGTGCGGCAGAGGAGGGAACGCGCGATTAGCTCAGGGGTAGAGCGCTTGCTTCACACGCAAGAAGTCACTGGTTCAAATCCAGTATCGCGCACCCGTCCCCTCGGCATCCGAAGGAGTTGGGCGAGAATGTTCCCCGGGAAAGTAAGGGCGGTGGGGGGATGCGGCTATTCCTTCCGGCCCCCTCCGGGGACGGCTTCGACCCAGGGAAATTTCGCTGCCTTGAGCGTCTCACCATGGCCGTCGAAATAGAGGATGTTGAAAGTGTCTCCCCAGAATGTTTGAACGTCCTCGTCCTTGTAGTCCTCCCAGGCTGCGCTGAGATAAATATCCGACAACATGGGAACCTGCGCCTTGTTGAAGGCAATTCTTCCACCCTTCTTGCCCCACACACTCGTTGTCGTGTCGATCGAAGCCGGTCCCGGCATCGGATCCGTCTCGTCCGTGCTCACGTGGAAAAGGAAATACAGGTCACGCTGCTCGCCTCCGGACTGCTCGACGAAAGGGAGGGCGATTTTCGGGACGATTTCCTTGAGAATCGTCTGTTTGGCGCGCTCGGCTGCCGGCATGCTGCTTTCCCACAGCTGCTCGGCGAGATAGTATGCGAGCTGGGTGGGGCTTTTGACGGAAGCGGTCTGAATGGGGTCAAGGGCGGGACTCTCGCCCTCCCGCCCGGGATAAAGTCCCCCATTGTCGCTCACGTACACTTCCACTGACTGGCCGATGGAGCGCATCGTGGTCGAGGCCGCGCCGCGGCTGGCTCGGATTTTCACCGTTCGGAAGGCGACGAGGGACACGGAGGCCAGAATGGCGATGATGACGATGACGACGAGCAGTTCAACCAAAGTGAAGGCGCGGCGCAACGGGGAGGGAAAAGGGCGGGTGTGCATGGCGAAGGGGATAGGTTTAGGGGAATGACAGCGGGAAAGAACCCTGACGATCGAAAATGCCGCCTTTTGTGCCCGAAAGCAAGTCGGGGATCGCCGTGCGGGGTTTCCGGCGCGAGAATTCGGTTCGGATCGCGTTCTTCAGGTTCTTTGTAGCGGTTATGCTTTATCTGGCGCCGAATTCTGCGAGTATCCGGCGACCTTTCCATCCGCCCCGATGCTGCCTGAAATCCATACTGCCGTTCCTGGCCCGAAGTCCCTCGAACTCGCCGCCGCGCTGAAGTTGTACGAATCCCGGAATGTCACGTTTTCCGATGCGCGGTTTCCCATTTTCTGGGAGCGGGCCGAAGGAACAAACGTGTGGGATGCGGACGGCAACCGGTTCCTTGATCTCACGGCCGCCTTCGCGGTGGCTTCGCTCGGGCACGGTCATCCGAAACTCGTGGAGGCGATGGAAGCGCAGGCGGAAAGGCTGCTGCACGGAATGGGCGACGTCCATCCCTCCCCCGGGAAGGTCGAATTGTGCAAGCTCCTTAGTCGGGGGACGTTTGAGCGCTGGAGGCTTGGAACGGCGCGGACGATTCTTTGCAATTCCGGCTTCGAGGCGGTCGAGGCGGCGCTGAAAACGGCGTTTCTCCACACCGGAAAACCGGGAGTCATTTCCTTCGAGGGATGCTATCACGGACTCGGTTTCGGCGCCCTCGGTGCGGGAGGATTCGCGAGATTCCGCGATCCTTTCCTCGCTCAGCTTCCAGGGAACGGGCGGACGTTTCCGTTTCCTCACCTCCAGGCGCCGAAGGGATCGCCGGGAGTCGGTGAGGTCTTGGCGGGAGTCCGGGAAGCGATCGAGGAGGGAGGAGTGGGCGCGATCCTCGTTGAACCGGTGCAGGGGCGCGGCGGAAAGCGGATCGCCCGGGGGCGCTTTTTGCAAGGTCTCCGGGATATCTGCGATGGCTCCGGGGTCGTGCTTGTCTACGACGAGATCATGACGGGCTTGAATCGTTGCGGAGCCCTCTTCGCCGCGGACCGGCTCGGGGTGTATCCTGACCTTCTCTGCACGGGCAAGGCCCTGACCGGTGGCTTTCCCCTCTCCGCCTGTACCGGGAAGGAATCCGTGATGTCCGCCTGGCCGGAATCCACCGGCGAGGCCCTGCACACCAGTACCTTCCTCGGACATCCGGTTGGGTGCGCGATGGCGGTGGAATCGCTCCGAATTCACTCCGATCCGGGCATTTCCGCTCGGGTGCGGAAAACCGGGGCGCGGTTCCGCACGCTCCTCGAGCATCTGCGTTCCCGGTGTCCCAGGGCAGGGCGTGTGCGCGGAACGGGGCTTATGCTTGGCCTCGAAGTCATTGATCCCACCACGGGTGCCCCCGACGGGACCACCGCGGGGGAAATCATGATCCGCTGCCTTGCCAAGGGACTTATCCTGCTCGGAGAAGGGGAAGCGGGACATGTTCTCGCCTTCACGCCACCGTTCTGTTTGTCCGAGGAGGAGATGGTTTTCGCTACCGAGACCCTCGCGGCTGATCTCGTGTAAGGCAGCCGCCTTTCAGGAATAGCGGATGTCCTTGCCAGGTTCGAGTTCGTAAAGCAACTCCAGCTGCGCCCAGGTATTGGGCTTAATAACGGTTTCGACGAATTTCACGTAGACCGGGTCGTCCCGGAAACTGCCGAGCTTATCGAGGGAATCACAATCGACCGAGTAAAAGAACGGCCACTGGTTATCCGGATCGACCCGCTTTCCAGACCGCACCTGGAGTGCCTCGCCAATCTTGAGAAGCTGGCTCCGGGCGGCGCGCACCATTTCCTCGAGGCGGTCCGGAGCGACGTGCTCTTCGAGCTTGCAGAGGACGACCAGATGGATCATTGCCGACAGGGATGGTCGAACGGACTCGGCGTAGCGGGATTCCTCCCCGAAGCTCAGTTCTTCCAGCTCAATGCCCCTTTCTTCAGGGCGTAGAGGTAGGCGACAAGGAGAATGCCGGCAAAACCCGCCATGCTCCAGAAAATCGTCGGCCCCATCCCATTCGCGAGGAAGTCGCGGAAGACCACGGCCCAGGGATACATGAAGACGACTTCGATGTCGAAAATGACGAATAGCATCGCCACGAGATAGAACTTCACGCTGAAGCGGGGTTGATGGTCTCCGACCGGGAGCATTCCGCACTCGTATGCGGAATCCTTCATCGCGTTTCGTGGCGCGCTCTTGCCAAGCAACACGCTGAAGATCAGGGTGGAAGAAGCAAAGCCTGCCGCCACCACGACTTGGAGAAGAACAGGGATATAGTTGTCGACCATAAAAATGAGAGAACAGGGCGTCTTTCTTGGAAGCAAAATCAATGCCGATTCAGGCGCAGCCTTGCGCGAAAGACTCCGAAACTCAAGCGGGAAGTCGTCGCGGAACGACGAAAATCGCGAAAAAAAAGGGCATCGGGGGACGACCGATGGTCTATCCTCCCGATACCCTCAATAAAGGATCTCTATTTCGCCTGAACCTTCGCGGCGAATGCGCTGGATGCCTCCTCAATACGCTCAAGGCCGCGATAGGTTTTCGCGGATTTTTCAACCAGACCTCTGGTCACGAGATTCTGAAGCTTCTCGTAGGCTCGAAGCCTCAGCATTTCCTCTCCGCCGCTAACGGCGTTCTTCGCTTTCAAATTCTCGTAGACAAGTTCGAAAAGCTGATTGAACTCATACGTTTTGGGTTTCTTGAGAACCACGACCAATTCATCAGTCACATGATCAGGAATCCTTCGGGAGAACCTCGTTCTTTTAGTTGTAGCCATAGACCCCCGATTATATCACAGATGGGAGTCATCACCAAGCATTTCGCCGTTCATTCCGAAAAAACCCCTTAAGGATTTGTTTAATTTGCAAAATTTTCAATAATTTCACTCAAGAACTTGTAAGTTTCGCAAAATATTTAATCCGCCTTAAATGTCCCGACGACTTTTATTCCCTCTTTTCCGACCTCGAAAATCTCCTGGCTGGCCGGATAAATCGAGTCATTAAATAATCCGATGGCCAGAGAGCGGATGGATGCGGAATCTCCATCGGATTTCGGGAAGGCCATGACGACGGATCGGCTCGGGGCCACGGCGTAGAAGGGCAGTCCGAGAATGTTTTCCAGTTTGTCGCGGAAGGCCCCGGTGAAGAGGGTGGTTGCGGTGAGGGGGCTCTCGGAAATAAAGCGCACGAGCTCGACGGTTCCACGCACGTCGCGGTCAAAGACGGGATCAATCAGCGCCAGATGTTTCTCGGCCGCTTCCAGCCCTTTCGCTCGGTAATCCTTCCAATTCATCTCGAGCGCGCGGAATTCCTCGCGTGTATAGGGCCTCATGACTCCGTTTTTCCAACGGGCGGCGGTCAAGCCGCTCTCTCTGGCCCGGGAAATGGGAACGAAGACTTCCGAACCATTGTTGGCGGGCTCAAGCACGAGTGCGAAGGGAATATCCTCGCGAACAAGCCCCGCGAGGGCAAGCGGGCGAGAGACTTCGGAATCAGGAGCCACCGGTGCTTCGGGAGAGGCTTCGGGCACGGTCGTCACGCTTTCCTCCGGGGAGGGGGGAGCGGGCGTTTCGGGTTCCACGGACTTCGCGCCCGGGGGCTCCGACGATTCCACGACCGGCTCCGCACGGGGGATGACCGGCACCTGTCCGAGCGTTGGGGCGATCGGACAGACTCCGGCAATCACGACGCAAAGGAGGTGCGCGACCGGATGCTTCGGATACCTGGGGAGAATCATGCTGCGCACCATATCCGCAAGCTCCAGCGGATTTCAAGTCCGACCCACGGCATTCGCACTTGCAGGCGCGCCCCGATTGCTTTCTCGTTCCCTCCCGCGTCCCGATTGCTCCTGCCTGCCAGACCACGATGATCACCTTCCTCCGAGGCACCCTCGCCGAATCCCTCCCGAACCGCGCCACCATCGATGTGAACGGCGTCGGCTACGAGGTGCTCGTGCCATTGTCCACCTATGACGCGCTCGGCGAAGTCGGGAAGCCGGTGAGGATCCTGACCCATCTCCACATCCGGGAGAACGAGCACACCCTCTATGGCTTCGGCACCGACGAGGAGCGCGACCTTTTCCGGCTTCTCATCGGCCGTGTCACCGGGATCGGGCCGAAACTCGGCATGGCTGTCCTCAGCGGGATGAGCGTGACCCATTTCAAGGGCGCGGTCGTCAACGGCGACGTGACCTCGCTCGCGAAGATCAGCGGCCTCGGTAAAAAGACGGCCGAGCGCATCGTGCTCGAGCTGAAGGACAAGGTCGGCGTCGCCGCCGCCTGGGAGGCCGCCAGCGCCGGGCACAGCCCCACGCCCGAGGCCGCCGCGCAGAACGACGCCGTTCTCGCCCTCATCTCTCTCGGCTACAAGCAGGTCGACGCCCACAAGGCCGTCAAGAAACTCGCCGACTCCCACGAACTCGGCGCCGCCCCGAGCGTGGACGATTTCATTCGAGGCGCGCTCCGCGTTTTGAGCTAAATTCCACGCATGTCTACGCGGACGCCGATGCCACGCAGCGCAGCCGAGAAAGTCGACGCCCTCCGGGAAGCCTTCCCGAAAGGCGGGCTCTTCGCCGACCGGAACTGGCGGCTCTCCCCCGAGCCCTTCCCCATCTCGCCGCGTCTCTTCAAGGAACTCGAGACCCTCGGTCACCGGCTCTACCTCTTCCAGGCCGCCGCAAACCGCCTTTACCTCCGCTCGAAAAAAGGCAGTCTCCCCGCATGGATCGCCGAAACCCTCGACCGGGGGAAACCCGAAGCCCTCGTCGCGCGCGGGGCCGACCCGCGCTTCCGCGACGCCCTCCCGCGCGTCATCCGCCCCGACGTCATCCTCGGCGAGGACGACGGCTTCGCCATCACCGAACTCGACAACCTCCCCGGCGGCATCGGCGTCACCGCCTGGCTCAATGAAACCTTCACCGCCCTTGGCGATACCGTCATCGGCGGCCCCGACGGCATGGTCGAGGGTTTCCGCTCCATCCTCCCGCGCGGCGCCGACCTTGTCATCTCCAGGGAATCCGCCGACTACCGGCCCGAGATGGACTGGCTCGCCGCCAAGCTCGGACCCGACTGGCAGGTCGCCTGCGCCGAGGGCTACCTCCCGCGCGGCCGCGATGTCTACCGCTTCTTCGAACTCTTCGACCTCGCCAACGTCTCCGGCGCCGACGCCCTCGCCGACGCGGCCGCGGAGGGCCAGATCGACCTCACCGCCTCCTACAAGGCCTTCCTCGAGGAGAAAATGTGGGCGGCGCTCTTCTGGTCGCCCGCCCTCCGCGACGTCTGGCGCGCCGAGCTCCGCGGCAGCCATCTGGAGAAACTCCGCGCCTGCCTCCCCTTCAGCTGGATCCTCGATCCCGCGCCCGTCCCGCACCACGCCGTCTATCCCCGGCTCGAAATCAACCGCTGGGAGGCCCTCCGCGACTTCACCCAGAAGGAACGCGCCCTCGTCCTCAAGATCAGCGGCTTCTCCGAGCTCGCCTGGGGCAGCCGCGGCGTCCACATCGGCGACGACATGGCCCAGGCCGACTGGGCCGCCGCCATCGACCGCGCCCTCGCCGACTTCCCGCACAATCCGTGGCTCCTCCAGGAGTTCCGCAAGGGCCGCCTCGTCGAGCATCCCTACTGGGACGAGGAAGCCGGCGCCCTCCGCACCATGAAGGGCCGCGTCCGCCTCTGCCCCTACTACTTCGTCCCCCCCGGCCCCAAGCCCGCCCCCAGGCTCGGCGGCATCCTCGCCACCATCGTCCCCGCCGACAAGAAGGTCATCCACGGCATGAAGGACGGCATCCTCGTCCCCTGCCGCGTCGCGGAGGGGTAGGGGGAAAGGAGCGTCGCTTGCCAAGCCGCCCCCTCTGCGAAAGTTGGCCCAATGTGTTCCGTCACCAGCCGGTGCGAGGACGGAACCCCTTCAGGGTTCATGCCCGATCCGACCGAATCCAGGGTTCGGGGAACCCTGGGCTGATGACGGAATCCCGTTGGGATTTTGACCAAAGCGATGGCGGCGTGCCTTTTCGTCTCGCGGCGGGTAGGCAGTTGACCTCCAGCGCCTTGTTCGGCGGCTCAGTCTCTACGCTTCGTTTGCTTCCACACTCTTTCCATCAGAATCTTTCCATCGGGACTCGTGGTTGAGCTAGAGGACACGGCGTGGCGGGCGTCGGTGAACTTATGAGAACTTTTGAATCGATTTCCATCAGGGAAGGTTGCGGTGAACTCCATGGTTTGCTCATCAGCATCCCAAGTGCCAGTGATCAGAGTTCGGAACGTTCCGGCCATGATTACACCGGGATAATTCTTGGCCGCTGGATCATAGGTCAAAAGCATGTGAAACTCGGCGGCTTCAGAATTCTCAAAACGGACGAAGTTGCCGCCACGGGACCAGCTTCTCGTTTCCGTCCCCTTTGCGGTCTCGACTTCTTTTCCAGGCACCTTGATCGTTAGCTCGGTATCCCATGTTCCTGTAAATTGCCCAAGAACTTGGAACTCCGCAGAACGCTCCTTCTCGTCGCCAGAGCGGGCCACAACGATCAGAGCCAGGGCAGTGAACGCCGCTATGGATATTGTCTTCAGTTTCATCTTGTAGATATCCAGCTGTCTTGTTTCTTCGCCGAACAATGTTGATATGCAACAGTTACCTTTTTGGCGGAAAGGCAACTGTTACCCTATCGCCTTATGTGCGACAAGGGTGGCTACGCCCCCGGAATGGCGATCTCCGCGGTGTCGCTCCACATTCCCACGACCTCGTCGGCGAGGAGATAGATGGCGCGGTACTTGCAGAGGGCGGAGACGCCGGGGGCGGGGCCGGGATGGGTGTCGGTGTAGTGGGGGCGGGTGTCGATGGCGAGGAATTCCCAGCCGGTGCCGCGGTCGCACTCGATGCGGAGGCCGTCGTCGTCGCCCTTCTTCCAGCGGATCTCGACCATGTTGCCGGAGACGAGGCGGAGCTCGATTTCGGGCTTGCCGGCCTGCGGGTCGAAGTCGCTCTTGCTGTCGCCGACAAGATGCTGTCCGCCCGATTCAATCCAAGCCCTTGCATGGATTTACCTGTGCCACGGTCGCTGATCCTGCTTCGACAACCGATCGGACGCCCGTGATTCGTCGTCGATAAATGGGCTTTTCCCCTCATGCCCGCAGAATCAATGCTTCGGCGCCTTGCCGTCGAGTGCCTTCCGGTTGATAACGCGCATCCAGTTCGCCGAGGGCCTTTCATGTCCGTTGTCCACGGCCATTTTCTTGGGTATTCATTCGATGTTCCAAACGGGGGCGGGCCTCAAACGAAATTGACTTCGCGCCGGGCGCGCCGGGTTTCCGGCGTGACAGTTTCGCGCTTTTCCCTATGATCGCGCGGAATCCCCGAATCCCCGCCCTTTCCTTCCCCCATGAATCCCCTGTTCTTCTGGTCCCTCACGTCGGCGCTGGCCGGCTTCCTTTTCGGCTTCGATACGGTGGTCATCTCGGGGGCGGAGAAGAGCATCCAGAACCTGTGGGACCTTTCGGGCGGGATGCACGGGCTCGCGCTGGCGGCGGCGCTCTACGGGACGGTGCTGGGCTCCCTCGTCGGGGGCTGGCCGACGGACAAGTTCGGGCGGAAGAAGACGCTGCTCTGGATCGGGCTGCTGTATTTCATCTCGGCCGTGTGGTCGGGGCTGGCGACGGACGTGGTCTCGTTCATCATCGCGCGCTTCATCGGCGGGCTGGGCGTGGGGATCTCGACCGTGGCGTCGCCGCTTTACATCTCGGAGATCGCGCCGCCGGAGAAGCGCGGTCGGCTGGCGGGGATGTTCCAGTTCAACATTGTCTTCGGCATCCTCATCGCCTTCCTTTCGAACTACCTGATCGGGCAGACGGGGCCGAACGCATGGCGCTGGATGCTGGGGGTGGAGGCCCTCCCGGCGCTGATCTATACCGTGCTCTGCCTGCGCATCCCGGAGAGCCCGCGCTGGCTGATCGCGCGGGGCGAGCGGGGCGCGGGAGTGGCGGTGCTGGCGAAGGGCTCTCCGGAGGCGACGCCGCGGGAGCTGGAGAAGCTGGCGGACGAGATCGCGGCGGCCTCGGAGGTGAAGGGCCCGGCGACGGGCTTCTGGAGCCGCCGGCTGCGGGTGCCGATCCTGCTCGCGATCCTGATCGCCTTCTTCAACCAGCTCTCGGGGATCAATGTCATCCTCTATTTCGCGCCGCGCCTGCTGGGGCTGGCGGGGGTCTCGGACGCGCTGCTGGCCTCGGTGACGATCGGGATCACGAACCTCCTTTTCACCTTCGTCGGCCTCTATCTCATCGACCGTCTGGGGCGGAAAACGCTGCTGACGATCGGTTCCTTCGGCTACATCGCGTCGCTGGGCATCTGCGCGTGGGCCTTCCTGAGCTTCTCGGAATTCAAGATCGTCTCGAAGGCGATCGATCTCGAGGACGCCGCGGCCAAGGTGGCGGCGATCGATTCCGGGGAGAAGAAGCTGCGGCCGGAGGACGTGGAGAAGGCGCGGGCGGATCTGGCGAAGGCGGAGACAGTGCTGGTCCAGGCCAGCGGCGACGTTTCCTACAAGGGGAATTCGGTGCTGCCGCCCTCCGGTGCGGACAGCGCGCAGCTGAAGGAGATCGCGACGACGGCGAAGATGGAGGCCTCGAAGCTCCTTGGCGGCACGAGCTGGCTCGTGCTGCTGTGCATCCTCGGCTTCATTGCGGCGCACGCGGTCGGGCAGGGCGCGGTGATCTGGGTCTTCATCTCGGAGATCTTCCCGAACAAGTTCCGCGCGCACGGGCAGTCGCTGGGGAGCTTCACGCACTGGATCTTTGCGGCGCTGCTGACGCAGCTTTTCCCCATCGCCATCGGGCGCTTCGACGCCGGTTACCTGTTCCTTTTCTTCGCCGGGATGATGGTGCTCCAGCTCCTCTGGGTGCGCCTCATGGTGCCGGAGACGAAGGGCGTGCCGCTGGAGGAGATGCAGAAGACGCTCGGGATCGACGCCTAGTTGATGCCGAGGCTCATCACGCCGTTCGCGAAACTCAGCCGGGACATGGCGGCGGTGGCTTCGTCCGGGGCGAGCGCGACCTGGAAGTGGTTCGAGGCGAATTGCCCGTCCCCATAGACGCCGGTGCGCAGAAGCCTTACGACGTCTTCCTTGTTGGCTGCGGCGAGAAGCGGCTCGCTGCCGGCCGAGATGGCGAGATTCGCGACTTCGGCAAGATGCCGTGCGTTCGAAAGAACCTGGGCTTCCTTCGACTGGTCGATGACCGACGAGATAGTGGGAATGGCCCCGAGGAGAAGAACCGCGATCAGCACCACAACGACGAGCACTTCAATCAACGAAAATCCCAGGTGATGGCGATTCAGTGGTGCGTTTGTTTTCATCAAGGCGGCTATGAGTATCTGAGAAAATACTCCATATGGAATGCAAAATCAAGAATTTAGATAAAAACAATAATTGAATCGGCGCGTTTTGAGGAAAGGCGTGCGTGATTGAGGCTCAAACGGGCCGCGCGCCATGGAATTCCTGCGGAATGCGCCTCAGAAATGAGAGCCACGCGGGAATACTACCGCCCCGGGTAGCGTAAGGCTCGGTCCGGAACCACGCCTGACCGCCCCGGGCGAGGAGTCCGAAGACGGGAGCGGTAGTTTTTGCAAATCCGAGGATTAAAAGCCTTGCGCCCCGGATTTTTTAAAAGATCGAAGGATTTCTCTTTTCGTGGCGGGCAAAACCTGTTTGAAAAGTGCCTGATTTTTAAAAGTGCTCTCAGGGCGGCGTGTGTCCGCTCCCAAGGGCGCATTCATTTCACACTGCCCCGACTCACCCTCACCCATCCATGAACGCCATTTCCCTCTCTCCGCTCCGGAAATCCCTTGTTTGCGCCTCTCTCATCGCGGCTGTCTGCGTCGGAACCACCCTCGAAAGCGAGGCAGGAACCCGCTTCAGCAATCGGAAATCACGCTACAACCAAAGGGGCGCGAGCAACGCGAGCGCGCGTGCCGAGGGTTTGCCCGCCCATGGGGTCGCCTACCGTGCGCCGGAACCGACGGCCGTTCCTTCGGCCGCGACGACCGAGACACCCCGTCCCGCCGAGGCAAAGGCCGAGCGGAAGGGGTTCTTCGCCCGCCTGCGGGAGAAGCGGGAGCAGCGGCAGTTGGCGGTGAGGGAGAGAAATCAGGCGGCTCAGGAAGCGAACCTCGCTCCGCAGACTTTGACGGCGAAGATCGACCGTGACATTCTGGCCCGGGCTTCCACCTCGTCGACGCGGGTCGTGGTTGATATCAGCAAGCAGCGCGCCTACCTCCTTGTCGGTAGCGAAGTGGCGGTGGACACGCCGGTGTCGACGGCGCGTCCTGGAAAATACACGCCGCGCGGTACTTTCCACATCAGCCAGCGTGTGCCTTCGGGGAAAGTCTCGACCATTTACGGGGTGGAGATGCCCTACTGGATGCGCCTTGACAATTCGGTCTTCGGACTGCACGCGGGTTACCTGCCCGGCTACCCGGCGTCGGCGGGCTGCATCCGACTCCCGTCCAACGTGGCACCGACCATTTTCGAGGCCACGCAGAGCGGAACTTCGGTTTCGATATACTCGTCCTGGAACGGCTGATAAGAGCGGGGGTTCAAGCCCGCCTTCCTTTCATGGCAACTCCGCGGTGATTCGGAAGCTCAGCGCCTGCGCGGTGGCGAGAGGCGAAGCGGCCCGAAAGATGACCGTTTCCGAGCCATCGCCATTGGGAGCCGGTGTTCCCCACAGGACGGGGAGTGGCTGCCAAAGGCGGAGATCCGCGGAGGATTCCACCCGCAGAATGAGCCGCCCGGGAATTACCGGGCGCCGGAAGCGCAGGGTGCCGAAGCCGCTGTCCATCGCGGGTTCGAGGAGCGGGATCGAGCGTGCGTCGCGTGGATCGCCACCGAGGGAGAATTCAAGGACGTTCGCGAAGCCGTCCCCATCGTAATCTCCGCCGGGCGCGGCGTCGAGACCGGTGAGGCCATTCGCGGCCGCCCAGTTGAGGTAGGGATCGCTAAGGAGGGGGGCGACGCCAAAGCCGGAGAGGTCGGCGCCGCCTCCGGCGAGGGTGAAGCGGAGCGACGGATCGGTGAAACCGGCGCTGCCGGTACCGGCGTCGGACCGGAGGCTGAGGTTCTGGTTTGCGGTGGAAAGGCCTCCGCCCGTCCACGCCGGGTCGGGACTGTGGCCGGGCATTCCGAAGACGTCGGCGCGGGTGAAGCCGAGATGGATCTCGAGGGCGTCGTCGCCGTTGAAGGTGAAGGAACGTTTCACGAAAACAGCCTCGCCCGCTCCGGAGGGAATCAGGCTTCCGTTGTCGGCGGTGTTGAGTTCGCCGGCGGGGTCGCTGAGGAGGCCTTGGGCGATGAGGTAGTTCCCGGTCGTGACGTCGCCGATGACGAGGACCTTTCCGGCCCCGAGGGTGCCGTGTTCGAGAAGGAGAACCCGTTCCCGCAGCGCACTGCCGTTCGCGTAGTAATAGAGTGCGAACGGGTTGACGGAGAAATCGATGGTGGCACCGGATTGGTTGAGGACCTCGATCGCCTTCGGACTTATCCCCGAGGGCGTCTCGATATACTGGCTGACGAGGAGGTGGCCGGAAGGATCGTTATTGACGAGCGGCAACCGGCCATGGCCGGTCGAATAGCCGTCGGCGGAGGCGCTGAGCGTCCAGAGCCGGTCGGGCGTGACGCCGCAGCGCGACTGAAAGGTGAGGGGAACGGATACGAGAGAGCCGGGGCCGGTGAGGGTCGCGGTGGCGGGGAAGGCGACGCAATCCGGTCGATCCTGGTGAAAGGTGAGGGTGACGGATTCTCCAGGAGCGGGAGCGGGATCGGCGGAGACCGTCGCGGTGAAGGCGAAGGGGCCCGCGCGGTCGTCGAGGCTCGGCGTCGAGAAGGCGACGGACAGCCTGGGAGTGGGATCGAGTTCGAAATCGCCGAAGATCGCGAGGTGATCGGAAGCCATGACGGAGGTGCTTGGGGGAGGCGGGGATCCGGCCTTGGGGAGACCATC